>DATIWW010000453.1:0-7588 GCA_035519175.1 Terriglobales bacterium | reverse complement strand
CTCGCCGTCGGCCTTTCCACCAGCGGCGGCAGCCATGGCACCCTGCCGCCCTCGCCCACTCCTCCGCCCACGCCCCCGCCCGACGATGGCACGTCTCGACCCCAGTGATCCGGGGTGCAGGCTCTCAGGGCGCGCTGCGGCGCGCCCTTCTTATTTCGGGAACCAGCCTCCGCGCATGGGCAGCGCCGACAGCACCGGGAAGAAGATGGCGAACACCGCCGCCGCCGCCGTCAGGAAGACCCAGCGCGCCCAAGCCACCGGGAAGAGCCGGCCGCGCTCGTAGCGCCGGAAGACGTAGGCCAGATTCAGGGTCAGCGCCATGGCCGCCGCGAAGTAGTAGTGATAGAAGGTGAGCGGCCGCGGCACCACCGCCCAGGCCAGGTAGAGTCCCCAGTACCAGGCGGTGACCAGGAAGGCGTCGCGCGTCCCCCGCCGGACCCAGTTCCATAGGCTGACCAGGGCGGCGGCGAAGCCCGCCCACATCACCAGCGGATTGCCCAGCAGCAGGATGGCGCGCACGTACACCGGATCGTCGGGGTCGGTGGCCCAGGCGAACCACTGCGGCCGCAGCCCCAGCGCCCAGGTGTACCAGGGACTCTCGTAGGGGTGCACCCCGGAGACGTGCAGGTGCCCCAGCAGGATCGCCCGCTGCAGCTTCACCAGGCCCGGCAGCGTGTTGTCCGGCCCGCTCTTCAACGCCAGCAAGGGAAGGAACGTGAGGAAGTACAACACCAGGGGAAGCAGGCCGAAGCCCAGCCCCAGAAAGCGCCCGCCCACCCGCTGCCACAGGTCGGCGGCGTGCCAGGGCTCGTCGGTCGCCGGTGCGACCGCGGTTTGCGGCACCACCCTCGTCCCCCGCAGCACCCGCACTCCCAGCAGCAGCAGCCAGCAGCTTCCCCAGGCCGCCAGCCCTTCCCACTTGACGGCGGTGGCCAGCCCGAACATCAGCCCGGCAAAGAGCAGCAGGCGGCGCGTGCTGGCCGCGTCGCGCCCGCTCTCCCAGGCCGCGGAGAACGCCGCCAGCCCCCACACCATGAAGCAGACCATGAAGACGTCGAGCATGGCGATGCGCGCCATCACGTAGAGGTACTGGTCCACCAGGGTGACCAGCGCCACCCACACCGCCAGCCGCTGCTCGTGGAAGATGGCCAGCGCCCACACGTACATGCCCACCACGATCAGGGCGCCGAAGACGGTGGAGAAGAAGCGCCAGCCCAGGGCCTCGTCCCCCAGCAGGGCAATGCCCGCCCCGATGAAGTACTTGCCCAGCGGCGGATGCTCCCAGTTGCGGTTGTTGGTCAGGCTGAGGTAGGCCTTGGCGGCAGGAACGTAGTGGAATTCATCGAAGATGTAGCTGGAGGGCTGGGCCACGCGGACGACGAAGAGGGTCTGCGCCAGCAAGTAGAGAGCAAGACAGGTGACCCGGACCCGGCGCCGCATCTCCATCGTGGAATCTTAGCTGTCCCGTTTCACCTTGTCATCCTGAGCGCGGCGACCGAGCCCGGAGCGAAGCGGAGGGAGAAGGAGCCGCAGCGAAGGACCCCTATAGCAAGGATGTCGGTCCTCTGGAACTAGAAACTAGAAACGAGGAACTAGAAACGGACTTTCTCTTCTCCCAACTGCTGATTGATGAGTCTCGCCACCAGCGCCTTCAGCTCCTCGCCGGTCTTCGCCAGCACGAATCCTCCCTCCGCCGGGTCCAGCTTGAAGCTGGTAGAGAGCGCCGAGATCCAGACCTGGCGCGCCGCCGCGTTGGGCGAGATGACGAACTTGGCTGGCGGCTCCTCGAAGCTGATGTGCAGTGCCCCCGCCTGCTCCTCCACCTCGATCCCGGCCTCTTCCTCGGCTGCGAGTAGGGCTGCCTTCAGCGCCTCCAGCGCCGCATCCGCCCGCCGCCTGAACTCCTGCTCGTCCATGCCGGCATTATACCCAAGCGCTTACGCCGGCCCGGTGTTTGCTCCAGACGGCCAACGACCGACGGCCAACGGCCAACGACTAGAAGGGAATATCCTCGTCCGTGATCTCCGCCTTGGAGGGCTGCGGCTGGGGCTCGGGTTCGGGGACGCGCTGGTCCATCTCGTTGCGCTCGGCGGGGCGCCCGCGCCCGCCGCCGCCCTCGCCGCCTCCGCCACCCGGCCCGCCCAGCAGCACCAGGTCGTTGCATATGATCTCGGTGCGGTATTTCTTCTCGTGGGTGTTCTTGTCTTCCCAGGAATCGGTGCGCAGCCGGCCCTCGATGTACACCGTGCGCCCCTTCTTCAGGTACTCGGCGGCGATCTCCGCCGTCCTCTGCCAGCAGGTGATGTTGTGCCACTCGGTGCGGTCCTGCCACTCCCCCTGCTTGTCCTTGTAGCGCTCGTTGGTGGCGAGGCTGAACTTCGCCACCGGCGTGCCGCTGGGGGTGTACTTCAGCTCCGGGTCCTTGCCCAGGTTGCCGATGAGGATGACCTTGTTCACGCTCTTGGCCATACAGAACTCCTTCTAGGAAGACGGTTGCCCCTTGGGGCGGCCCCACTATATCAGAAGGGAAGCGGGCCGAAACCTCCTCCGCCTTCCGGGGGGCTCGCCCGTAAGTCATTGAACCCAAAAGCACAGGCTCCCGTCCATCGGGAGAACGGACACTTAAACCACCCTTTTTCCCCATTCGCTGCAAAGACTTAGCCGCCCCTCCCCTTCCGGGAAACAATGTCGGGCGACAAGGTGGGGGCCTTGCTACGCTCCCAATCTCATGGTTCCCGTTCGCGGGACGGAAGGTGGAGTATGAGCACGACGACGACTCCGGTCACCAATCCCAACCTGGTGCAGATCAACCCTCTGGAAGAGACCATCCGTCAGCGCGTGGCCGAGGAGCGCGCCCGCCTGGAGCAGGAAGCCGGGGTCGTGCACAAGCACGTGCACCACTTCCACAAGCCCATCGAGCGCCCCTTCACCGCCGACCAGCGCCACCGCACCACCCTGCTCTTCGGCGGGCTCACCTGGAAGCACGAGAAGCTGGTGCTCGGCGCCCTCGAGGGCCTGGGCTACAAGACCGAGGTCGTGCCCACTCCCGACGTCAAGGCCTTCCAGTTGGGCAAGGAGTACGGCAACAACGGCCAGTGCAATCCCACCTACTTCACCGTCGGCAACCTCGTCCAGTACCTGCAGAAGCTGGAAGAAGCCGGCATGAAGCGCGAAGACATCATCGGCAACTACATCTTCCTGACCGCCGGCGCCTGCGGTCCCTGCCGCTTCGGCATGTATGAAGCCGAGTACCGCCTGGCCCTGCGCAATGCCGGCTACGACGGCTTCCGGGTGATGCTCTTCCAGCAGTCCGGCGGCCTGGACCAGTCCGACGCCGAGGCCGGCCTGGAGATGAACCTCGACTTCTTCCTCAACCTGCTCAACTCCCTCAACATGGGCGACCTCATCAACGAGGTGGCGCACCAGATCCGCCCCTACGAACTGAACCCGGGCGAGACCGACGCCGTCCTCGACGAGTGCATCGATTACATGCACGAGGTGCTCAAGAAGAAGTCTCCCTGGACCGTCGAGAGCAAGCTGGGCAAGATGGCCAACAAGATCCCCATGAAGGGCACCGTCCAGTACCTGGGCAAGTTCCTCAACCAGCTCTACAGCGACGACTACATCGTGGCCCTCAACCACGTGCGCGACCGCTTCAACTCCATCCAGGTCGACCACCTCAAGGTGAAGCCCACCGTCAAGATCACCGGCGAGTTCTGGGCGCAGACCACCGAGGGCGACGGCAACTTCAACATGTTCAGCTTCCTGGTGCGCGAGGGAGCCCAGATTATCGTCGAGCCCATCGGCACCTGGATCATGTACATGATCCACCAGGTGGTGCAGAAGATCCGCGACACCAAGGGCATGGAGCAGGGAGTCGTCATGCCGCCGGCGTGGCGCCTCGACAAGCAGGCCAAGATCGAGTGGAACTACCGCAACAAGCTCATGAAGCTGAAGGCCGCCGAGGTCATCTTCGCCCGCGAGTATCACCGCATCCTCGACGCCCTGGGCGGCACCGGCCACCGCCTGGTCAACCAGTACGAGCTGCAGCGCCTCGGCCACCCCTACTACAACTCCCGCGCCGGCGGCGGCGAAGGCCACCTGGAAGTCGCCAAGAACATTTACTACTCCAACAAAGAGCTCTGCCACATGGTGCTCTCGCTGAAGCCCTTCGGCTGCATGCCCTCCACGCAGTCCGACGGCGCCCAGTCCGCGGTGGTGGCCCACTACAAGGACATGATCTTCCTGCCCATCGAGACCTCGGGCGAAGGCGAGATCAACGCCCACAGCCGCGTGCAGATGGCCCTGGGCGAGGCCAAGGTCAAGGCCAAGAACGAGTTCAAGGATGTCCTGGAGAAGCTGGGCAAGAGCGCGGACGAGCTCCGCGCCTTCGCCGGCCAGCATCCCGAGATGTCCAGCGCCCTCTACCACGTCCCCAAGTACAAGGGGGTGGTCGGCACCGCCGCCAACTTTGCCATCCACGTAGCCGAGAAGATGGGGGCGCAGGTCCCGTACCACGCCGACGCGCACTAAGGTTTCCTTCGTGACCTTCGTGTGTCCTTTGTGCCCTTTGTGGTGAAGGTTTTCTAGGAGATCGAATGTCCGGACTGACCGACAAAGCCGACCGCAACCAGCGCTACGAATTGCTGTGGATGGGTGTGGACGTGGGTTCCACCACGGTGAAGGTCGTGGTCATCGATGGTTCGACCGACGACATCCTGTGGGCGGACTACCAGCGCCACGACACCAAGCAGCCCGAGAAGGCGCTGGAGATGCTGCGCGCCATCGAGGCCGACTTCCCCAACACTCCGCCGGAGAACTTCCGCGCCTTCATCACCGGCTCGGGCGGCTCCGGCATCTGCAAGCACATCGGCGCCAAGTTCGTGCAGGAGGTCAACGCCGTCTCCCTCGCCGTGGAAAAGCTCTACCCCGAGTGCGGCTCGGTCATCGAGCTGGGCGGCCAGGACGCCAAGATCATCATCTTCAAGGAAGACCCTGAGACCGGGAAGAAGAAGAAGCTGCCCTCCATGAACGACAAGTGCGCGGGCGGCACCGGCGCGGTCATCGACAAGATCAACGCCAAGCTCCGCATTCCCGCCGAGCAGCTCTGCCAGATGGGCTACAAGGACCTGAAGCTGCATCCCGTGGCCGGCAAGTGCGGCGTCTTCGCCGAGACCGACATCAACGGCCTGCAGAAGCAGGGCGTGCCCCCGGACGAGCTCATGGCCTCGCTCTTCGAATCCATCATCCAGCAGAACCTCTCCGTGCTCACCCGCGGCAACACCCTGCGTCCAACCGTGCTCCTGCTGGGCGGACCCAACTGCTACATCAAGGGCATGCGCGACTGCTGGAAGCACAACATCCCCAAGATCTGGGAGGAGCGCAACTACCCGCTCCCCGAGGGCGTCGATCCCGAGACCCTGATCAAGACCCCCGACAACGCCCAGTACTTCGCCTGCATCGGCGCGGTCGAGTTCGGCAAGCAGGAAGATCCCGGCATCGGCCTTTACCAGGGCTACCAGAAGCTCGAGTGGTACATCACCGAGGGCCGCGCCCAGGAGAAGGCCAAGAAGGGCGGCGCCCAGGCCCTGGCCAGGACCCCCGAAGAGCTCGCCGCCTTCAAGGAGAAGTACACCAAGAAGAAGTTCGTGCCCGCCACCTTCCAGCCCGGACAGGTGGTCGAGGGCTTCCTGGGCATCGACGGCGGCTCCACCTCCACCAAGGCCGTCCTGGTGGACAAGGACCGCAACATCCTGTGCAAGACCTATCAGCTCTCCCGCGGCAATCCCATCGAGGACACCCAGGAGGTGGTCGCCAAGGTGGCCAAGCAGGTCACCGACCAGGGCGGCACTCTCAAGATCCTGGGCGTGGGCACCACCGGCTACGCCAAGGACATCCTGAAAGACGCGGTGGGCGCCGACGTGGCCCTGGTGGAGACCGTGGCCCACACCCAGGCCGCCCTCCACTTCTATCCCGACGCCGACGTCATCTGCGACGTGGGCGGCCAGGACATCAAGATCATCATCCTGCGCGACGGCCGGGTGAAGGACTTCAAGCTCAACACCCAGTGCTCCGCCGGCAACGGCTACTTCCTGCAAGGCACCTGCGAGGGCTTCGGCTTCAAGGTCGAAGAGTTCGCCGACATCGCCTTCAACGCCAAGGGCTATCCCCAGTTCGGCTACGGCTGCGCCGTCTTCATGCAGTCGGACATCGTGGACTTCCAGCGCCAGGGCTGGAAGCCGGAAGAGATCATGGCCGGCCTCTGCAACGTGCTCCCCAAGAACATCTGGCTGTACGTCTCGCAGATCCCCAACCTGTCGGCCATCGGCAGCAAGTTCATCCTCCAGGGCGGCACCCAGCACAACCTGGCCGCCGTGAAGTCCCAGGTGGACTTCATCGAGTCGCGCTTCAAGGGCAAGGACGTGCAGCCCCAGGTCATCGTCCACCAGCACTGCGGCGAAGCCGGCGCCATCGGCTGCGCCTTCGAGGCCGTCCGCCTGTGGGAGAACGGCAAGCAGACCGAGTTCGTCGGCCTCGACAACGTCGCTTCCATCACCTTCACCACCACCCGTAACGAGGACACGCGCTGCTACTTCTGCAAGAACAAGTGCCTGCGCACCTTCATCGACGTCAAGACCGCCATCCCCAACCCCAATTACAAGCCCCCGGTGAAGACCAAGGTGCCGCTCACCGAGGGCGCCCAGCGCCTCATCATCGCCACCTGCGAGAAGGGAACCGTCGAGAACGTCGAGGAGATGCGCGTCATCAAGGGCAACATCGACGCCATCAAGAAAGAGAACCCCAACCTGGTCGAGATCGCCGCCAAGGCCGCCTTCAAGAGCTACGAGCCGCCCGTGGTCGCCGATCCTCTGCCCAAGCGCGCCTTCACCGCCGCCCAGAAGAAGCGCGTCGAGCTCATGAAGAAGCGCGCCGAACTCAAGATCGGCATGCCCAAGGCCCTCAATATGTACTCCTGCGGGCCCTTCTTCACCGCCTACTTCGAGGCCCTCGGACTGACCGCCGAGAACCTGCTCTGGTCCGAGTACACCAGCGAGCAGCTCTACAAGGAAGGCGCCAAGCGCGGCGCCATCGATCCCTGCTTCCCCTCCAAGGTCGGCATCCCCCACGTGCACAACTTGCTCTACTCCGTGCACCCCAAGAAGCAGCTCGACGTGGTCTTCTTTCCCATGATCGACTCGCTGCCCACCTTCCTGCTCAACACCCAGTCGGCGCGCGCCTGCCCCACCGTCACCGCCACCCCCGCCTCCGTCAAGGCCGCCTTCACCAAGGAAGGCGACATGTTCAAGGAGAAGGGCGTCATCTGGAAGGACACCCTCATCTGCCTCGACGACCCCAAGATGGCCCACCGCCAGATGTACGACGACTGGAAGGACATCCTGGGCTTGAGCGAGGAAGAGAACTACCGCGCCGTGGAAGCGGGCATGGAGGCCATGCGCAAGTTCGAGATGGACATCATGCGCGGCACCGCTCGCGAGGTCCTCGAGCGCCTGGAGAAGGAAGACAAGCTGGGCATCGTGCTGCTGGGCCGTCCCTACCACAACGATCCCGGCATCAACCACGAGATCCT
>DATIWW010000452.1:0-7110 GCA_035519175.1 Terriglobales bacterium | reverse complement strand
GGCCTCGTTCGGACACGGCAAGAACGGCAAGGGCGGGCACGACCAGCGCCTCGATGCCTATCCGAAGTTCCCGGCGGGACATCACGAGGTGACGTTCGATGCCGCGCCCGAGACCTGGTCGTCGCTCGAGCTGGAGATGGAGCGGCCAGCGCCGGGCGCGACGTTCTCCTGGTCGGTGACCGCCGGCGGCCGCGAGGTCCACCGGCACAGCGAAGCGCTCAACGGCGCGCTGGCGGCGAACGAGGCGTTCTTCGACAACGTCGAGTTCGCGGACGTGTCGGCCGGGACGCTGGAAGGGCGCTAGAGCAGCGAGGGTTCGCGCACTGCGTTAGAGTGCGCCCATGCCCTTCGATCCCAACGCTTCCTTCGGCAAGTCGTTGTTCTTCGGCGAGATCCTCGAAGACCAGCTCTTCCCCTACCCGGAGATGCCGCGCGACCAGGCCGAATTGGTCGCGCCCATCTGCGAGACGATCGACAAGTACATGGCGGGGATCGACAGCCGCAAGCTGGACCACGAAGGCGATCTCCCCAAGGAGCTTCTCCAGTCGCTGAGGGAGATGGGGCTCTTCGGCCTGCTCGTTCCCGAGGAGCACGGCGGGCTGGGGCTCTCCAATACAGGCTACGCCCGGGTGATGCAGCAGCTCGCCTCCTGGGATCCTTCCATCGCGGTTACGCTGGGCGCGCACGCCAGCATCGGCTTCAAGGGCCTGCTTCTCTTCGGCAGCGAAGCGCAGAAGCGGCGCTACCTGCCCAGGCTCGCGTCGGGCGAGTTGATCGCCGCCTTCTGCCTCACCGAGCCGGGCAGCGGCTCCGACGCCTTCTCCATCAAGACCAGCGCCAGGCGCGACGGAGACTTCTACGTCTTGAACGGGCAGAAGCTCTGGATCACCAACGGCGGCATCGCCGACTTCTACACCGTGTTCGCCAAGACCAGCCCCGACAGCGGGGAGCAGAAGGGGAAGATCACCGCCTTCATGGTGACCAAGGACCTGGGAGGAATCACCACCGGCCCCCACGAGGACAAGATGGGGATCCGCGCCTCCAACACCACCGCGGTGTTCTTCGACAACGTGCGCGTGCCCGCCAGCAACGTCCTGGGCGAGGAGGGCAAGGGCTTCAAGGCGGCGATGAGCATCCTCAACCACGGGCGCACCGGGTTGGGCGCCGGCTGCGTGGGAGGGCAGAAGCGGCTCCTGCAGATGGCGGTGGCCCACGCCACCGAGCGCAAGCAGTTCGGGCGGCCGATCGCCGGCTTCGGGAAGGTGAAGGAGAAGCTGGGGCGCATCGCCACCAACCTCTACGCCAGCGAGTCCTTGGTGTACCTGGTCTCCTCCACCATCGACCGGGGCGGGGTGGACTACTCCATCGAGGGGGCGGCCACCAAGGTGTTCAACTCCGAGGCGGTGGGGACGGCGGCGGACGAGGCGCTGCAGGTCGCCGGCGGGATGGGCTACATGAAGGAGCAGCCCTACGAGCGGGCGGTGCGGGACGCGCGCATCAACCGCATCTTCGAGGGCACCAACGAGATCCTCCGCCAGTACATCGGGCTCACCGGGCTGCAGAAGCCCGGCGAGTACCTGAAGGGGCTGGGGAAGGACCTGTCCAACTCGCTCAGGGACCCGATCAAGGGCTTCGGGCTCCTGCGCGACTACGCCGCCCGCCGGGCACGCCAGGCGGTGCCCATGCAGACCGTGCCCTACGGGCGCACGCCGCAGATCACCAAGGCGCATCCGGCGCTGCACGAGCAGGTCATCTACCTGGAGGACGCGGCGCAGTCCCTGGGGGCGCTGTGCGAGAGCGCGCTGCGCAAGCACGGGCGGAACATCGTGGAGCAGCAGTTGCAGGTGTCGCGCATCGCGGACATCGCCATCGACCTGCTGGCCCTCAGCGCCACCGTGGCCCGCACCACCGGCATCATCGAGAAGCATGGCCTGGAGAACGCGGGCAACGAGATCTCCATGACCTACACCTTCTATTCGGACGCGCGCACCCGCATCCGCAGCAACCTGCGGGCGAGCACCGGTCACAACAACGACCAGGCCATCCAGGACGTGGCCGGCGCCGCGCTGTCGACGGGCGGGTACGTGAACGACATCCTCAAGTAGCGCGGTCCTGCATGCTCAATTGCAAAAGGCCAGGCGCCGATTCCCCGGATCGGAAAGGGGCCCGTTCAGCTTGCGCGTCGGCGGATCGCTGCCGCTCGCGGTCATCGGATAGACGTCGATGTCGTTGCCGTTCGTGCCAATGACGAAGAGCTCGTCGGTGTGGGGATCGACCAGCACCCCGAGCGCCGCGAGCGGCACCATCAGGGTGCGCAGAGGCGCGTCCGAACCGTCGGCGGTGGTAGCGAAGACGTTCACCCCTCTCGCCTCGTTGGCGACGAAGATCTCGCCGTGCACCTCGTCCACCGAGATGCCGCCAAAGGTCTCGAAGGGAAGGTGGAAGGTGACGAAGCCGGCGTTGGCGACCGACGTGAGCGGAGCCTCGTTGCCGTCGGCAAAGGTGCGGGCGTACCGGCGGATGAAGGCGCCGTCGTTGACCACGACAGGTGGGTGCTGGCGTTGGCCGCGGGCGGCGCAAAGGCCGCGAGCGTCTGGCGCGTGTCGCCGTTCGCCACCAGCAGCTCCTGGTGCAAAGAGTCGAAGGCCATGCCCAGCGGAGTCTCCACGCCACCGCCGGTCGAGCTGATGACCGAGAGCGGCGCGGTGTTGCCCGATGCATTGGCGGCAAAGGTGAGGATTCGCGTGCCGGCGTGGACGATGAGGTGGCCATTGACCGGATCGAAGACCAGGTCCCGGATCCCGCCGGTGAACTGCGCCAGCGCGCCGCCCAGGACGGAGGTCGGCGCCAGGTTGGCGTGGGCGCTGAAATCCGCGGGGAAGGTGAAGATCTGGCCTGAGGCATCGGCCACATGGAGCACGTCATGGGCCGAGTCGAGGCCCAGCGCGGTGACATTGGTCAAGCCAGTCTGGTCCCCGCCGAGGATGCGAACTGCCTCGGGGTGGTCGGCACTGGCGCCGGATGGCACTGCGGCCACTCCGGCGTTCCCGCCTCCCTGGAGGTTGTCCAGCGCCATCAGCATCTGGTCCGCGGTGGGGTCGTAGATGATTGTACTGGCCTGCACGAGGGGTGTGACGCTGAACTCTGCCGAAGGCGACTGCGATCCGCTGCTGGTCCGGGCATAGGTCATCACCAAAGAGGACGCGGCGCCCACGAACATGAGGTCGCCGTGTGTCGGGCCCGCCAATGCCACCTTGCTCGCGAGCGCCGCCGGAGTGAGCTGGCGGACCGGAGCGTGGCCAAAGCCCTGCGTGGTTCGGGCGAAGGTGGGGATGGTCCCCTGGCTGACGACGAGCGGGTTGTCGCCGGTGGAATCGTAAGCGACGTTGATGCCGGATTGATTGCCCAGCGCGCGCAGCGGGACGGCGTTCCCATTGGCGGCCAGCGAGTGCACGGTCACGTCCTGGTTCCAGAAGTTGGCAGAGAAGATCTCGCCGTGGACGGGGTCGACGTCGATGCCGGAGAAGTTGATGCCAGAGATGCCGGTGGCGGAGCCGAAGGAGAGCACCGGGGCCTGCGCGCTCGAATCCTCGGCATTGAAGGCGACGATCTGGCTATTCAAGGTGTTGGCCGAGCAGATCAGCCGGAAGGGACGCGCCGTCACGGCGTTGCTCTGCTGGCCCCTGCCGGCCGCGTTCACCGCGTCGACGGCGTACGAATAGGTGGTGCCGTTCTGCACCGCGGTGTCGGCAAAGGTGGTGGTGGTGGAAGTGCTGACCTTCGGGTCGCTTGCGCCCGGAAGTGTGAGGCGCCCGATCTCGTATGAGGTGGCGCCGTCCACTGGCGACCAGCTGACGGTGACAGAGCCGTTGCCCGGCGTGGCGACGACGTTGCCCGGCTGGGAGGGCACGCTCTGGACTGGGGGTGGTGGGGGCGGAGGTGGAGTCGAGGTGCCGCCGCCGCCGCAAGCGAGGGCGGCGAGAATCAGGACGAGGAGAATCCGGTGCTTGGCGGCAGGGAAGATTCATCAACTATAAGGCCGGAATCAATTCGATATTGTCACAATGGCCGCGAATCGAACGGACCGCTCAGGGCACCACGGCGAGGAAGAGGTAGACGCCGAAGAGCATCAGGTGCACCCCGCCGTGCAGCACCGTGGCCCGTCCTGTCGCCAGGGTGATGATGCTGATGAGGAAGGTGAGCGCGAGCAGCGCGGCCTCCTTCGCGGGCAGGCCGAGCGTGAGCGGCAGCCCGGCGAAGATGGCCGTGGCTGCCACGACGGGAATGGTGAGCCCGATTGTCGCCAGCGCCGAGCCGAGGGCGAGGTTGAGGCTGGTCTGCATCCGGTTGCGCGACGCGGCGCGCACGGCGGCGAAGGTCTCCGGCAAGAGGACCAGGAGCGAGATGGCGACGCCCACCACGGACGCCGGCGCCGAGGCCGCCGCCACGCCCGCCTCGATGCTGGGCGAGAGCAGCTTGGCCAGCGCCACCACCGCGACCAGCGCCACCAGGAGAATCCCCATGCTGAGGAGCGCCTTGCGGGTAGAGGGAGGCGGCGCGTGCTGCTCCTCGTCGGCGCCGACGGGAAGGAAGTAATCGCGGTGCCGCACCGTCTGCACGAAGAGGAACAGCCCGTAGAGCGCCACCGAGACGATCCCCGCGAAGACGAGCTGGGGAGTGGAGAAGCGGGGGCCGGGCGTGGTGAGGGTGAGCGAGGGCAGCACCAGGGTGAGCCCGGTCAGGGCGATGAGCACCGCGAGCGCCGAGCTTGCTCCTTCCGCCCGGAAGGCGATGACGAAATGGCGCAAGGCTCCCACTACCAGGCAGATCCCGATCACTCCGTTGCAGATGATCATCACCGTGGCGAACACCGTGTCCCTCGCCAGCGCGCTGTTCGCCTCCTTGCCGGAGAGCATCATGGAAACGATCAGCGCCACCTCGATGACGGTGACCGCCATCGCCAGCACCAGGGTGCCGAAGGGCTCGCCAACCCGGTGCGCAACGACCTCGGCGTGGTGGACCGCGAGGAACACCGCGGCGATGAGGGCGATGGAGATGAGCGCGACCAGGGGCCAGGCCATGGGCGGAGAATAGCTTGCTGGGAATGGTCTCGCGCACCCGCTGTTTCGCAGGGCATGCGCGCATGGTTCGTGGCGGTCGCGATCTCGGCGGCGGTGGCGCAGCCGGCATTGAGAGACGAGCTGCTGGCGATGATGGACGCCGACCAGGGCGCGCGCGACAAGCTGATCAAGAGCGACTTCAAGGACGAAGAGGCGCTGGCGGAAATGAAGGCGCTCGATGGGCGCCACACTGCGCGCCTGAAGCAGATCGTCGATGCCTGGGGCTGGCCGACCAGCTCGCTGGTCGGCGAGAAGGCGGCGCACGCGGCCTGGCTCCTCGTCCAGCACGCGGACGCCGATCCCGCCTTCCAGCGCCGCTGCCTGGACCTGATGGCGAAGCTGCCGGCGGCCGAGGTGAGCGGAAAGGACGTCGCCTACCTCAGCGACCGCGTCCTGCTCGCCGAGGGCAAGCCGCAGCGTTTCGGGACGCAATTCGAGAAGGATGCGGCAGGCAAGTGGGTCCCGAAGAAGCTCGAGGACCCGGAGCATGTCGACGCCCGCCGCCGCGAGGTCGGCCTCATGCCGCTGGCCGACTACGCGCGCATGATGGCGGAGACGTACGACAAGAAATGATCGCTCGGAGGAGTTTCGGGGACACAATACGGATTTCGGAAACCTGTATTGTGTCCCCGGGTTTCCGGGCTAGATCGAGAGCACGCCGGTGCGGATCAAGTAGGCGAGCTGCGCCCGCTGGCCCGAGTCGAGCAAGGCGTGAATCTTCCCCAGCGCCTTGACCACCGCGTCGCGCAGGCGTTCGGCGCTCTTCAGGCGCAGATCCGCGCCTTCGCGGGCGCGGGCCTCGTCGAAGGCGTCGAGTCCGAGGGCGTCGGCGAAGGCGGCCACCGTGCGGCGGTCGTCCACCGCGCCCTGGGCGCGCTCCGTCTTCAGCTCGTCGAGGATCTTCGCCAGCTGCGAGACCTGCTCCTCGCTCAGGTTCAGCTTGTAGGCGAGGAACCGGAGCGGCCTGCGCACTCCGAAGGCGCCGCCGCCGAAGTCATCGCCCCCGCGCCAGGGACCGGCCTGCCAGCCTTCGCCGGCCACACCGGCGTGTGCGCCTTCGCCGCAGCCGTGCCGGCGCGCGTTCTTCCACCACCACATCATGCCTGGGTGCATCGCTACCTCCAGCTCGCCGGGGCTATCGCTCCCGGCGGGGATTCACAGGCGTGGGCACCATGCCTCACGCGCTCCCGCAAACCTAACCGCCCCGCGGCCGGAGTCAACGGCGCGGCGCGACATGAAGTGTTGTCCAGTGCGTGCGTGAGGTAGAGTCCGCGGCACGCGATGATCACCGCCAGGGAGATCCTCGACAAGGCGCGGGCGTCCGGGCACCGCCTGCCCTACAACGAGGCCGCCGTGCTCTATGCGGCCACGGTGCGGCTGGCTGCCGCCCAGGACGCCACCATCCGCGGCTGGCTGGTCTTGATCGACGAGGCCGGCGGGCTGCACGTGGGCATCTTCGACGAGCACGCCCCCGAGGCCGAGCCGGCGTACCTGGCGCCGGAGCTGATGGGGCCCAGCGCGCCGGACAAGAACGACCCCAAGGTGCAGGTCTACGCCGCGGGCGTTCTGGGCTACGAGATGCTCACCGGCAAGCTGGCGCCGGCGCCGGGCCAGGCTCCCGGGCCGGAGCTGACGGGGGCGCTGGGCAAGGTGGTGCGGCGGGCGCTGGCCGCGGACCGGCGCGAGCGCATCGAGGACCTGCGCGATCTCTACGAGGAGGTGGAGAAGGTCCAGGCCCGGCCGCCGGCGGAGGGGGAGCGGAACATCCTCTCGGCGCTGCGCACCCGCTTCTCCCGCGCCTCGCCGGAGAAGGAGGCGGTGGCGAAGCTGATCGAGAAGCTGCAGCACCTCGAGGGGCAGGTGGGGCAGCTTTCGAAGAACCTGGCCCGCCTGGAGGCGGCGCAGCAGCAGTCGCTGGAGACCATCGAGCGGTTCGAGGACGGCCAGCGGCGGCTGGAGGAGAAGGGACGGCGGAAGCAGTCCGTGGTGG
>DATIWW010000451.1:0-2853 GCA_035519175.1 Terriglobales bacterium | reverse complement strand
CCGGACGCATGCCCAGGAAGCTCTACGCCACCGCCAGCTCCCCGCTGGCAGGCGTGGTCCGCTGAAAGAACTTCGGGGCGGCTCGGGGCCGCCCCGTAGGCTCTCTGCAGATCGCTCGCCGGCTAGTTGCCTGGGACCATGGCGACGCTGTCCACGTGGATACTGCCGTTGTCCACGTGGCCGGTCACGGTGACGTGATGACCGAGATGGTCCTTCACGGCGTCGGGGTTGTCGATCTTCAGCACCGACTGGTCCTTGTCGCTGACCAGGACGGGGGCGGCGCCGGCTTGCACGCACTTGGCCACGCAGTCGGCCTTCTGGGCGCCATGCGCGCCGCACTTGCTGTCGCCTACCCAGCCGGTCACGGTGGTGGCCTTGGCGCCGGCGCTCGCGCTCACGGCCACAAACGCCAGGACGGCCAGAGCCAGTACGATCAATGACACTTTCTTCATAGCTTCGCTTCTCCTTATTCCTCGGTTCATCGGCGGGATGCCCTGCGCGCGCGGAGTCGGCTCCGCGCCGGCCAACCGGACCCGAACGATCCGCTGGGCGGGGTATTCCTTGTATCCCGGGACGCGTTCCGAATGCAACTAAAAAGGGGCTAAACCCCTTCCCCTTGAGAGTACGGGGCCGCTGAAAAGGTTACAGGGCAGACCATCCCTCGGAGTGGGGAGATAGCTCAGGGCCGGCGTTGCGCCGTGGCCGAGGGAGGAGGGGGTGCGGGAGCCGGGGGCTGGGTGCGCGCCTTGGCCGGGGGCACGACGTAGATGACTTCGCCGGGGCGGACGTAGCGCAACTGCTCGCGGGCCTCTTTTTCGATGGCCGCAGGATCGGATTTCAGAGCCTGGATGTGCTCGGTGAGTTGCTGGTTCTGCTTCTGCAGGTCTTCGATCTGCTGCTGCAACTGCCGGTACTCGGAGCGTTTCTGCTCCCAAGCCATCATGCCGTTGGCGCCGAAGACCACATGGTAGGCGAGCAGGCAGGCCAGCAGCCCCACCCCCGCGCTCGCCAGCTTGCGCCGCGAGCGATACAGCCAGCCGCCGATCTGCTCCGCGAGCTCCAAAGTCCGCCTTCCGAGCGCAGTTCCGCCTGCGTCTCCCTAGAGTGAACGTCGGTTCCCCGCCGGCGTCAAGCCGAGGGAACCAAGGTGGTTAAACCAGCACTCCGCGCTCAGCCGTCAGCATTCAGCAACCAGGCCGTCGGTGGTACAGTGCTGCCAGGCTGAAGGCTGAGTGCTGACGCCTGAAGGCTGGTTCTCATGACCGACAAGCGCATCGTCCTGACCACGACCGGCTCGCGCGAGGAAGGGGAGAAGATCGCGCGCGCGTTGGTGGAGCGCCGCCTGGCCGCCTGCGTCAACCTGGTGGGGCCCATCGCCTCTGTCTACCGCTGGCAGGAGAAGGTGGAGCAGGCGGCGGAGTTTCTGCTCCTCATCAAGACCACGGCCGACTGCTTCCCCGACGTGCGCGAGGCCATCGAAGAAATGCACTCCTACGAATTGCCGGAGTGCGTCGCCCTGCCCATCGAGGCGGGCAGCGCCGAGTACCTGGACTGGATCGGCGACGCGGTGGAATGAGCCGCGCTACGCCGGCTTGCGCCCCCGCAGGTTCATGCGCAGGTAATCGAGGGTGAAGGGCGGATCGTCATCTGCTGCCTGCTCCGCCATGGCATCGAGGAAGCGCTGGCTGAGTGCGCCGTCCTCCAGCCGCGCCACATACTTGTGCAGATTCACCTTGCCGATGAACTCGCGGAAGCGCTCGCGGGTGGGGAAGGTGGCGGGCGCGGGCTCCAGCCAGGCCTCCGCCTCCACCAAGCCGGCGGCGCGCAGGCGCTGGACCGTCAAATCCGGGCTGGCGTATTCGCGGTTGTCCTCGAAACCGCGAAAATGCGGCGCGAACTCCGGGCGGTGCATGAGTTGCTGCGCGCGCGAGCGCAGGCGCTCCAGGTTCCCTGCCCCACCACACTGCGCTTCCAGCCAGCCGCCCGGGCGGAGCGCCGCGAAGAGCGAGGCGAACAGCTTGGGATGGTCGGGGATCCAGTGGAATACCGCGGTGGAGAAGACGCCGTCGGCGGCGGCGCGCAGGGGCAGGGCGGTGAGATCGGCGCAGAGGAAGCGGACGCGCCCACCGAAGCGGGGCGCCAGGTGCTCGCGGGCGGTGCGCAGCATGTTCTCGGAGAGGTCGGCGCCCAGCACTCGCCCGCGCGGCAGCCGCGCCAGCAATTCGGCGGTCAGGCGCCCGGGACCGCAGCCCGCGTCGAGCACACACTCGTCGCCGCGCAGCCGCAGCCGCTCCACCACCTTCAGTCCCCACTCGAACTGCGGCTCCGACAGCCGATGGTAGGCCTCCGCATCCCACTCGCGTGAGGGCATGAGAGATAGCCTAGATCGCCGCCAGCGCTTCGTCCAGGTCGGCCAGGATGTCGTCCACGTCCTCGATGCCCACCGAGATGCGCACCATGCCGTCGGTCAGACCGATGGCCTTTCTCCCCTTCTCTCCCAGGGCGGCGTGGGTCATGGTGGCGGGATGGGAGATCAGGGTCTCGACCCCGCCCAGCGACTCGCCCAGCGAGCACACCCGCACCTTGCGCAGCATCTTCTTGGCGTTGGAGAGCGACCCGGTCTCGAAGGTGATCATGGAGCCGAAGCCGCTCATCTGCTTCTGGGCCAGCTTGTGCTGCGGATGCTGCGGCAGCCCGGGATAGAAGACCGCCTTCACTTTCTTGTGCAGATTGAGGAAGTCGGCGACGGCGCGGCCGTTGCGATCGTGCTGCTCCATGCGCACCGCCAGGGTCTTCACCCCGCGCAGCACCAGCCAGCACTCGAAGGGCGAGAGAATGGCCCCCACCGATTTC
>DATIWW010000450.1:0-2556 GCA_035519175.1 Terriglobales bacterium | reverse complement strand
CCGAGCTGCGGTCTCTTGCGGGTGGCCAGACGGCACCTGGCGCCCAGGGATGACCATGCTCTGCGGAGGATTTCCCGGATACCCGACCCCTCTCATCGCTGCGTCCCCCCTTGGCGCTGACGAGGAGTGCCGAGGTCGCTCAAACCTACTCCGGGCTGACCGCGGTGTCAACAGCGGGCCGGCGCGGTAAAGGGCCTTGTCGCTTCCCGGCGAATCCCTCCAGCGAGATGGCTGCTTGCGGAAAGACCTTCAAGATCTCCGAGTCGGAAGTGACCAGGGTTATGCCGAGCCGCTGGGCCAGGGCGACGAACTCGCAGTCGTAAGCCAAGCAGCCCGATGCGGCGACCAGGTTCAAAACCTTCCTGGACTCCACGCTGTATTCAGCACCCCGATCCGGAGCGCGCAGGCGATCTGCGTTGGGGGCGCGACGGTGGATGTCCCACGCGGGGGAGGCTTGCAGGGTCAGGATCGATCTGGAGCACCTGCTGCTCGGCCTCACTCTCGTGCACAGGGGCGGGCATCTCGAAGTCGGCCTGGCTAGTGAAGCCGTGCTGGGCCTTCAAGGCGCGCATGAGCTGAGAGACGCAGTCCTTGTAGCCGCGATCCAGGAAGGCGCTGCGGGCGAACCGGGCGGCGTAGCGCCCGCGCAGGTGGGGGAAGTGCCGCTCCAGGAAGGCGAAGAAGGCCTGCCGGGCCAGCGGCTTCAAGAAGAGGACGTTGTGGTGGATGTGGGTCGCCTGGTGCGCGCGGGCGGCGACGATGACGGCCTCGAGGTTGGGCCGACTGTCGGTGATGTCCGGCAAGATAGGGGAGACGGTGACGCCGGCGGCGATGCCCGCCTGGCGCAACCGGCGCAGCGCCTGGAGGCGCAGGTCCGGTCGGGGCGCGCGGAACTCCAGGATGCGCGCCAGATTCCGGTCGAGCGTGGTGACGGTCAGGTTGACCTGGAGGCTGCTCCGGGCGCCGATGCGGCGCAGCAGGTCCAGGTCGCGGGTGATCAGATCCCCCTTGGTGGTGATGGACAGGCAGAGGTCGCGGGCCATGGCCAAGACCTCGAGCAGGCTCCGGGTCACGCGGTAGCGCCTCTCGGCGGGCTGGTAGGGGTCGGTGGCGGTGCCGAGGGCGATGCTCTGGCCGTCGAGGCGCTCGGGCGTCAGCTCGCGGGCGAGGATCCGGGCGGCATCCCGCTTGACGAAGATCCTTTCCTCGAAGTCCTCCCACCGGGTGAGCCCCATGAACTCGTGGGTGTAGCGGGCGTAGCAGTACCGGCAGCCGAACTCGCAGCCTCGGTACGGGTTGATGGTCCAGGTGAAGGGCATCCGCGGGCTGGAGCAGCGGTTCAGGATCGAGCGCACCTCGATGCCGAGGTATTCCGCCGCCGACTTCTCGAGCAGCGGCGCGGCCTCGCGGGCGAGGCGCTCGATGCCCTTCACGTGCGGGTCCGGATCGGTGAACAAGGTGTCCATGAGTTGCTTCGCCTCCACCTTTCAGCGGTCAGCTATCAGCCATATGCTCTGAGCCATCGGTCATGAGCCAGATCCTCGCGCCACCTCCGGAGGGCGCGGAAGTAGCGAAGCTTCGCAACGACCGGAATCCCGGCGTTGGCCGGGCTGGTCGATGGAACCACGAAGATCCGGGACGCACCGATCGTGACAGCCTGCCGGCCAAAGTCCTTGCAAGTCCCCGGGCCGAAGAAGTTGACGAAACCGGTCTTGCCATTGAAGCAGACGATCAGGGGCTGGTGGGCACGCAGTTTCTCCTCGAGGGCCTGGCGTCCCCTCTGGAACTCGGCAGGGCGAAGGTCGGCAACGCCCCGTGATGGGCGCTTGACGATATCGGTGAGGCCGCAGCCAAAAGTCAGCAGGAGGTGGTCCTCTTCTGGCTGGAATTCGCGCGGGGTGAGACCGGCCCCATGGAGGAGACGCCAGAAGGGATTTCTGGGATTCGCGTAGTAATGCCCGGTCTGCGCTGACCGCACCCCGGGATTGATCCCAACGAAGATGATGTCCAAGCCCGGGGCCAAGTAGTCGGGAAGAGGGGAGAGTCCCCGCGTCATGACGCCGGCTCCTGTGGGGTCAGTGCGAGCGGCGGCTGGATCGCCGTCTCCAGTTCCCGGATGCGTCCGCGGAGCTGCGTGATGGCCTTCTGGTGCTCGACCAGGATCCCCATGAGGATGGCCTCCAGCGGGGTCAGGCGCGAGGCGTAGACCATCGCCGCCACGTGGAACTTGGCGGCGGCGAAGAGGCCGTCGAAGGCCTCCTGGTCCTCGCGCCGCAAGGCGCGGCGGAACTTGTTCCAGCTGTCGAACTCGGCCTCCAGGACCCGGCTGAACGGAACGACGGTGCGACCCATGGCACCCTCCTAGCAGGCTGCTGAAAAAGACCCATCTGCGGCGTTGCCGCGCTCCCGCGGCGCTGCGACGTACGTGCTAAGTACGCCTCGCGCCTCGGATCGCGCGGCGCCTTGTACCTGGACCTTTTTGAGCAGCCTGGTCCGAGTCTGCGGGATGACCACACGGGTGTGATGAAGCAACCGGCATTTCGAGTTGCTGCATAG
>DATIWW010000449.1:0-7709 GCA_035519175.1 Terriglobales bacterium | reverse complement strand
AGCACCTCGCCCATGCGCGCAGGCTCGCGTTCATTCTGCGCGCCGGTGGCATTCCAGTGGTGGAGCGGCGAACGAAAAGAGTTCCCGGCAAGGTCAGATGGGAGGACGACAACCAGGTGGCTGTCCGGACCTGCAGGGACGCGCCCCGGCCGCGCCGCTGATACGTCCTGCACTTCGGACTGAGCGCTGAACTTGAGAGCCGTCCCGGGACGGAACGTGTTGCGTCAACGGACTTGGCATGGGTGCGTAGTTGTGTCCCCGAAACTCACTCCGCTGCGAGGTTTACCTGCTGCTCGGACTCCTCGCAGAGGAAGCGCACTGCAGCCGCGGCCTGCTCCGCCGAGTCGCAGCGGCCCTCGTACTTGCGGGTGAGAACGCTGCCGCCCCAGTCGTCCACAGACTCCCCCGCAGGCGACAGGCCCAATGCGCCCAGCCGCTGCGACACCCGCGCGTCGAGCAGCGCCTTGGCCGCCGCCGGATCGCCCCGCACCTCGTACTCCCCGCGCACCACCCGCTCCGCACGACGCAGCCACACCCGCATGGGATTGAACCGCGCCCGCCCCGTGCGGCGGAGCACCTGCGCGCCCTCCGCCGCGTCGGGGCCCAGCCGGTAGCGGTCGGGCAGGACGGCGAACATCCTCCCCAGCCACGGGTCCGCCACCAGCCGCGGGTCGGGCGGAGGAGGCGGAGGGCGCGGGCGGAAGAGGGCCCGCAAGAGCCGGCGCAGCATGCTCTACCCGGGCACCGGCCGGGCGCCCCAGATCTGCTCCGCGTACTCCCGGACGCTCCGGTCGGAGGAGAACTTCCCCATGTGGGCGATGTTGAGGATGGCCATCCGCGCCCAGCGGTCGGGGTCGAGGAACGCCTTTCCCACCCGCTCCTGGCACTCCACGTACGACTGGAAGTCCGCCAGCAGCATGTACGCGTCGTGATCGAGCAGCCCCTGCACCATGGGCCGGAAGGTGTCCGGGTGCTCCGCCTCGAAGAAGCCGGAAGCGATCAGGTCGATCACCGCCTTCAGCTCCGCGTTCTGCTCGTAGTAGTCGCGCGGCCGGTAGCCGTTCCTCCACAGCTCCTGCACCTGGGCGGCGGTGAGGCCGAAGAGGAAGAAGTTGTCCGCCCCCACCTCGTCGCGGATCTCGATGTTCGCCCCGTCCAGGGTGCCGATGGTGAGCGCCCCGTTGAGGGCGAACTTCATGTTCCCCGTCCCGCTCGCCTCCTTGCCCGCGGTGGAGATCTGCTCGGAGAGATCGGAGGCGGGAAAGATCCGTTCGGCCAGCGAGACCCGGTAGTTGGCGAGGAACACCATCTTCAGCTTGCCGTTCACCTGGGGATCCGCGTTCACCACCGAGGCCACGGCGTTGACCAGCTTGATCACCAGCTTGGCCGCCGCGTACGCCGGCGCCGCCTTGCCCCCGAAGATCACCGTGCGCGGCACCACCGGCAGGTCGGGGTTCTTCTTCAGCCGCAAGTAGAGGGCCACCACGTGCAGCACGTTGAGCAACTGCCGCTTGTACTCGTGCAGCCGCTTCACCTGCACGTCGAAGATCGAGTTGCGGTCGACGGTGATGCGGTGCTCCGCCTCGATGTACCGCGCCAGCTCCTCCTTGTTCCTCTGCTTGATGGAGCGCACCTCGGCGCGGAAGGCGGGGTCCTCGGCGTGCTCCGCCAGCTTGCCCAGCTGGTCGAGGCGGGTGATCCACTCGTCGCCGATGCGGGCGGTGATGGCCTCCGCCAGGAGCGGGTTGGCGGTGAGCAGCCAGCGGCGCGGCGTCACCCCGTTGGTGACGTTGTGGAAGCGCTCGGGGAACATCTCGTAGAAGTCGTGGAACAGGTCGGCCTTGAGCAGCTCGGTGTGCAGGGCGGCCACCCCGTTGACGCTGTGCGAGCCGACGGTGGCCAGGTAGGCCATGCGGATGCGCTTGCTCTCCGGGGCCCCGTTGCCGTCGTCGATCAGGGACATCCGCGCCAGCCGTCCCTCGTCGTAGGGGTAACGGCTCATCACCTGGCGGAGGAAGCGGCGGTTGATCTCGTAGATGATCGCCAGGTGCCGGGGCAGCAGGCGCTGGAAGAGATCCACCGACCAGGTCTCCAGCGCCTCGGCGAGCAGGGTGTGGTTGGTGTAGCCGATGGTGGCCTGCGTCACCTCCCAGGCCTTCTCCCAGGGGATGGCGTGCTCGTCCACCAGGATGCGCATCAGCTCGGGGATGGCGATGGCGGGATGGGTGTCGTTGAGCTGGATGGCCACCTTGTCGGCGAAGTTCTCCAACGACGGGAAAGCCACCAGGTGCCGGCGGACGATGTCGTGCAAGGAGCAGCCGACGAAGAAATACTGCTGCCGCAGGCGCAGCTCCTTGCCGAACACCTTCACGTCGCTGGGGTAGAGGACCTTGGAGATGGTCTCCGAGCGGTTCTTGTCCAGCACCGCCTTCTCGTAGTCGCCCTGGTTGAAGTAGCGCAGGTCGAAGTCGGAGCTGGCGCGCGCCCGCCACAGGCGCATGGTGTTGACGGTGTTGCAGCCGTACCCGGCGATGGGCGTGTCGTAGGGCATGCCCACCACCTGCTCGCCGCCCGTCCAGCGCACGCGCAGATGGCCGCGGTCGTCGCCGTGCTCCTCCACGTGGCCGCCGAAGCGCACCGGCACGCCGTACTCCGGCCGGGCGATCTCCCAGGGGTTGCCCAGGCGCAGCCACTCGTCCGGCTTCTCCACCTGCCAGCCGTCCTTGATCTCCTGGTCGAACATCCCGAACTCGTAGCGGATGCCGTAGCCGTATCCGGGGATGTCCAGGGTGGCCATGGAATCGAGGTAGCAAGCCGCCAGCCGCCCCAGGCCGCCGTTGCCCAGCCCCGCGTCCACTTCCTGCTCCAGCACGTCGGAGATGTCGAGGTTGAGCATCTTCATCGCGTCGCGGGCGATGTCGTGCAGGCCCAGGTTGATCAGGTTGTTCGCCAGCGCCCGCCCCATGAGGAACTCGGCGGAGAGGTAGTACACGCGCTTGGCGTCCTTGCGGTAGTAGCGCTGCTGGGTGCTGATCCAGCGCTCGGTCAGCCGGTCGCGGATGGTGAGGGCCAGCGCGGTGTACCGGTCCAGCTCGGTGGCCGAGTACTGGTCCTTGGCCAGCGAATAGAGCAGGTGGTTGGTGAAGGAGTGGAGGATGGCGGCGGCCTCGTTGGGAGCGGCCGCCCGGACCGGGCGATTCATGCGCCGAGTCTACCGCACCGTCACGAGATACCCGAACATCGCCTGCACGCCGCTGGTGCTCCCCTCGAGGTTCGCCACTTGCGAAGGCGCCCAGTCGAACTGGACCTGTGCCAGCGCCCGCCCCGGCCCCAGCCGGTAGGAGCAGCCCAGGGCGGCGGCGAAGCGCCCGGCCATCGCCGTGGTTTCGGTCTGCCCGAGGAAGAAGGGCAGGGTGGTGTGCACCGTCTGGCTCTGCAGGCCCAGGCCCAGCGAGAGATGCGCGTCCAGCCCGCGGCGGAAGATCTGCCGGGTGGCGCGCACGCCGATCTGCGCCAGCAAGGCGTGTGCCTTCGCCTGCTCGCTCAACGCCGGGACCGCGCCGTACTGCTGGACCTGGGAGAGGAAGTTGCCGCCCAGGTCGAGCAGGAGCTCGAAGGGGAGCGACTGCACGCGCATCGCCATCTCGCCCACCACGGTCCCCGAGGTCGCGCCGTCGTAGCTGCCGCCGATTCCCCCGAGGAATCCGGCGGAGATGCTCCACGCCCGCTGGGAGTTCAGCGAGGAGCGCCAGAGGAAGCGGTGCGCTCCGGGCGGCATGTCCTCCACCGGGACGTCCAGGGTGGCGAGCTGCCCGTTGGCCTTCGCTTCCAGCTGCGCGTCGCCGCGGAATCCGTCGGCGGGCAGGTACTCCGCGAGATAGACGCCGGCCGGGCCCGCCTTGCCCCGCAAGGTGATCTCCCCCTCGTCGGAGGCGAGGGACACCTGCGCCTGGTCGTCGGGGCTGCCGTCCGGCTTGACCACGAAGATCTCCACCTCCACCGGCGCGGCCGGGGTGACGTTGCCCGCGCGCGTTGCCAGCCGCACCCGGGAGTAGGGCGGGGGCTCGAGGTCGAGCGGCTTCTCGTTCTCGTTGCCCAGCCGGTCGGTGATCTTCAACGTCGCCTGCCGCACACCCGGCGGCACCACCATGGGCAGCCGGGCGGTGCCGTCCTTCTCCGCCGAGACGGGGCCTTGGAGGCTTCCCGCCACCTCCGCCACCACCTTCGATCCCGGCCGCGTCTCGATCACCATGGTGTCCGAGCCATAGAGCGGGATCGACACCCAGCGCAGCTCGCGGTCGCCCCCCTCGTCGATCTGGGCCAGGACCAGCGCCACCGAGGGGGCGCGCAGGGGCGGCGCATGGAAGCGGGCGCGCACCACCTCGCCCTTGCGCTGCACGCCGGTGATCGTGCCCACGGTGGTGGAGAACGTCACCCTGGCGCCCGCTGGGGCGGACACCTCCAGCTCGGCGCTCGCGTCCTTGCCCAGCACCAGCCAGGCGGGGTGGGCGGCGAAGGAGACGGCGAGGAGCAGCGCTAGCGCCATTGCCAGAGCCTTTTCTTCACCTTCATGTCGGGGAGCGAGTCGTCGCGCAGGACGATGGTCTCCACCCGCTGCCGCCGGCCCAGGGCATCGACGGTGACCACGGCGATCTTCTGCTTGCCCTGCTTGAGGGGGACCTCGGTGCGGAAGCTGCCGCCTTCCTCCACCGGCACCGGATCGTCCTGCACGAACACCCGGCTGCCCGGCTCCACCTGCCCGGCGATGGGGAAGGTGGACTTGTTGGTCTCCTTCAGGCTGGGCCACTGCACGTTGAGCAGCACCCGCCGCAGCGCCTCCACCGGCTTGGAAGGGGAGGGCTGCGAGCGGCTCACCCGGGTGACCTCGCCCTTGCTCACCGCCACCGACTTGCCGCCGCCGGAGACGTTGACGGTGCCGGTGACCGAGGCCACCGCCACCACTCCCCGCCCGTCGCCGGTGACGAAGAAGTGTCCGCCCTCGCTGTGGGCGGTGGCGTCGCTGTTCTCGACCTCCACGTCCAGCTTGCCCTGCTGGTCCACCTCGGATTCCAGGCTGCCGCGCACTTTCGCGCGCACCGCCTGCTTCGCCACATGCCTGAGCTCCAGGCGGCTGCCTTCGTGCAGGCGCATGTGCACGCCATCGACCGCCACGTCCGCCTCGCCCAGGCCGGTGCGCAAGGCGTCGCTGGCGGAGAGGCGGTCGCCCACCTTGGCGTCGGCCACCGTGCCGTCCTCGGCGCGGAGCACCTGCACCTGCCCGTTCTTGGCGGTGACCACCGCCTGGCTTCCAGGGCCCGCCGGAGGGGATCGCTTGCAGGCGGGCAGGGCCAGGATCGTGGCCACGATCGCTGCCGCGCGACGCATCGAACGACTGTACGAAGGCGTCTGGTGTGGGCGCAAATTTCAACGCGGTTCCGCGGGTGTGCGCGCTTCCTACAGGAGCGGGAGCTGCCTGCCGCGGCCCGGCCGGCGGAAGGTGTCGGCCTCCGTCCCACCCTGGAATCCCTCGTTCATTCGCAGGCGCCGCACCGTGGCGTCGAAGAGGGCCCGCGCGGCCTCCGCGTACGTTCCCTCGCCTCGCCCGCGTAGGCCGAAGCGCGAGTCGTAGAGCTTGCCGCCTCGCGCCTCGCGCACGCGGTTGAGCACCCGGTCGGCGCGCAGGGGCAGCGTCTCGCGCAGGCGCTGCTCGAAGACCTGCTTCACCGATCCGGGCAGGCGGAGGAAGACGAAGCCGGCGCGCCGGGCGCCGGCCGCGTGCGCCGCCTCCAGGATGCGGGGGATGTCCGCATCGGAGAGCCCGGGGATCACCGGGGCCACGTTCACTCCCACCTCGATGCCCGCCGCGGCCAGCCGCTCGATGGTCTTCATCCGCCGCTTGGGCGTCGCCACGTACGGCTCCATCGCGTGCGCGTGCTCGCGATCCCAGATGGGGATGCTCACCCCCACGGAGACGCGCGCCTTGCGCGCCAGCTCCTGGAGCACGTCGAGGTCCCGCTCGACGAGCGGCGACTTGGTGATGATGCCCACCGGGTTCCCGTACTCCGCGCAGACCTCCAGGCATCCGCGCGTCAGCCGGTAGCTGGCCTCCAGCGGCTGGTAGCAGTCGGTGACGCCCGAGAACACCACCAGCTCGCCCTTCCACGACGGCCTCTCGAAGGCCTCCCGCAACAGCGCCGGCGCCGCCGGTTTCACGGTGATCTTGCGCTCGAAGTCCGTCCCGGCACCTAGCCCGAGGTATTCGTGAGTCGGGCGGGCGTAGCAGTTGTGGCTCACCACGCCGTTGGCGATGAAGTCCCCGGTGCCGGTGGTGAGGTCGTACATGGGCAGGTCCACGCCCAGCGGTTCCACCGCAACCACGCGAAGATCGGCTGCGCTCTTCAGGGCCTGCGCTTCGATGTCCCGTTTGCGGGTGATGCATGGCTCCACGGTATGGAAGAAGCGAAGCTTTTCGCGGAGTCCTCCGCGTAAGCGTACGTTGGCAGCAACACGAGTCTCATCCGGGGGCTCGAGCACCGCGTCGAAGCCAAGGATCGCCAGGCAATCGAGGATCTCTTCGAGGATCCTGGCGTCGGTATTCGAGATGCGCAGAATCCCGCAGCTGTAACTGCCTTCAGCGTCGAAGATTCCTGCGAGAAAGCCCTTGCGCCAGCTCGTGCTGCGTTCGTCTGGCCAACAGCAGATCTTCTGGATTTGCCCGAAGTGCGCGCGTGCAGACGTTCGAATTCCCGTCATCCGCCGGCGCATTGCGAAAGCCTCCTGAAAGAGGAATTCGCGCGTGACGATCTCAAACTCCTGCAGGTACTGCTGCGAACGTCGCAATGGCTCCAGGTCCACCAAGGCGAGGCGGAACTGGTACTGATCTCCATTGGCGCGTCCCGGACGCGAGTACCGGAAGACCTTCAAGAGCGCGTCGCCCCGGATCATGCCGCACAGGTAACCGCGCTTGTAGTCCACATCGATCGTTGGGGGTGCGGCGAGTGCTCCAGTTCCCAAGAGCGAGTTACCGGACGTCAGATAGGCCCGCTGGCCTCTCGCCGCCGGCGTCACATGCTTCCACCCGCGCTCGGTCAGGAACCGGTGGTCGCCGCTGGCGACGAGCGCGGAGCCGTCCGCAAGGCGTACCCGGAAAGCCGGCTTCACCGTCGACCAATGGGCGAGCACGCGCGTGCGGGTGTAGTAGCGGTAGCGGCCCCTGAGAACCGTCCCGTAGATCTCGTCGCCCACGCGCACTTCGGAGAGCGGGCGCGTCAGGCCGTCGCCCATCAGGATCGGGGTGTCGCCGGCCATGCAATACGAGCACGCATGGAAGCACCCACGATACGGATTCACGCTCCAGCTGAAGCCCACGTCGGGGCTGTCGTTGTGGGAGAGGATCTCGCGGGTGTGGTCCTCGTAGACCTCCAGCTCCGCGGGAGGGATCTCCTCCAGGTACTCCACCTCGGTGGAGAGCCAGGGGTTGGGCGGGTTGGAGACGGGGCGGTGGACCACGCGCGGAGCATGGACCTGAACCCACGTTCAGGCAAGAGACGGCTTGCCAGCGCGCCCGCCGTCTGACAGAAGGCGCCGGCACGAGGAGGAAAAGCCATGCTGAGCAAGGCCACCGCGCAGTGGGAAGGCGATCTGATGTCGGGCAAGGGCAAGACCAGCGCAGCGAGCGGGACCTTCAAGGACGCGAACCTGGGGTGGAA
>DATIWW010000448.1:0-3333 GCA_035519175.1 Terriglobales bacterium | reverse complement strand
AGCCGGCAGCCGGGGTCCGGCGCAGAGCCGGACCCCGGCCACCGGCTAGAAGGTATTCTCGTCGGCCGAAGGCCCGTAGATCGCGGGGACGGGAACGTTGTTGAGGCGCAGGTAGACGCCCAGTTGGGCGCGGTGATGGATGCTGTGGTTCATCACGAAGCTGCGCAGGACGGCGATGCGGGGCAGGGAGAAGATGGTCTTGCCGGTAGCCAGCAACGACCAGGGCTTCATGAAAGCGGCGTCGTCGTTGGCGGCGGCCAGCGCCTTGCGCCCGGCGGCCACGTTCTTGTCGAACAGGGCCAGTACCTCCTGGCGGTTCTTCAGCGGCGTGCTCTGCATGGGCTTACCCTCGGGAGCGATGTCGAGGGACTCCTGGGTGAGGGCGTTGACGGTCCAGCCCGGCATCTCGGCCAGGTGCTGGGCCAGGGCGCCCAGCTTCATGGACTTGGGGTGGGGAGCCCAGTCGAACTTGTCGTCGGGGACGCGCTCCAGGGTCTTGCGGGTGTTGGCCATTTCGTGGTCGAACTCGGGCAGCAGGGCCTGATTGATGGGCATGATTCTTTCTCCTTTGTGATCCGGGCGGATATATTCGCCGTTTGTTCGCCTAAATGTCAAGCCTTCTGTGACAATGGATTCCGGGGCCCCGGCGGGAGATTCTTTTTGACACGAATGAGGGCGGCGGGGCGCTCCGCCAGGCTCGTGGTTAGCAAAAGTTAATCTACCTCCGGCCTCACTCCTCGCCCCCAGCCGGCTTGGCGGGGTCGAGCGGGGGCAGGCCGGCCGCCTTGAGCTGGTCGTTGAGGGCGGGGAGATCGGTGGAGGTGAGCACGCCCCAGGACTTCATGACCGAAGCGAACTCTTCCGCCAGGGCGGAGACCGCCTGCACCTGAGCGGCGGTGGGCGCGGCGTCGGCCTGGCCGATGGCGCCGTAGAGCGAGCCGGCGGTGCCGTTGACGCGGCCGAGCGTGGGCGCGGGCGTGCCTCCGGCGGCGGCGCCGCGCGGCGCCTGCATCAGCGCCGCGATCTTCTGGTCCAGCGCGGAGAGGGACTCCGCCAGCGGGCCGCTGGCCTTGCCGGAGAGCGCCTTGATCTGCGCCCGCAGCGAGCCCGCCTGCGCCCGCGCCTGGTGGCTGAGCGTCGTCATGGAGGCCAAGTCGGTCTCCAGGTGGAACTGCTGCACCAGCTCTTGCAGCGGGAGGTTGATGCGCGGGTCCATCTTCACCGTGAGCTGCTTGGTGGCGGTCACGCCGTTGGCGGTGAGGCGCACGGTGTACTGCCCGGGGAGGGCGTCAGGGCCGAGGGGCTCGCGCGGCGTGTCGCCGGGCACGGCCGAGATGGGGAAGCCGCGCTCGCCCGCGGGCGCGGGATAGTGCAGGTCCCAGACCCAGCGGTGCATGCCGGGAGCGGTGGAGAGGGTGCGGGGCCAGCGGATCCAGTAGAGCGGGATGAGCTGCTTCTCCATCTCCGCGCGGGTGAACTCGGGCGGGTCGTCGCTGGAGAAGCGGCGGACGAGGTTGCCCTGGGGATCGAGGACCTCGAGGGTGACGGGACCGCCGGCGGGCTGCGCCAGGAAGTAGTCGAGCACGGCGCCGTCGGGGGGATTCTGCGCGGCGGGCTCGTCGGCGGGCAGAGGCGTGTCGGTGTTGGTGGAGCGGCGGACGCGGTAGGCAGTCGCGGGCTGGAAGAGGTAGGCAGCGGTGGCGCTCACCTGGGCGCCGGCCTGGCGCAGCGGGGTGATGTCGTCCAAGATCCAGAAGCCGCGGCCGTGGGTAGCCACGATGAGGTCGTCGTCGTGGATCCAGAGGTCGCGCATGGAGCTGTGCGGCAGGTTGAGCTGCAGCGACTGCCAGTGGTCGCCGTCGTCGAAGGAGACCCAGACGGCCTTCTCGGTGCCGGCGAAGAGCAGCCCCTTGCGCACGGGATCTTCGCGGATGGTGTCGGCGGGCGCGTCGGCGGGCAGGCCGGTGGTGATGAGCTGCCAAGTCTTGCCCCCGTCGTGGGTGCGGTAGAGGTAGGGGCGCAGGTCGTCGATGCGGAAGCGGCTGACCGAGGCGTAGGCGCTCTGGTCGTCGAAGGGAGAGGCGGCGAGCTGCGTGACCTTGCTCCAGGGCGTGAGCTCGGGCGGGGTGACGTTCGTCCAGTTCTTGCCGCCGTCGCGCGTCACCCAGATCAAGCCATCGTCGGTGCCCGCCCAGATGGTGTTCAGGTCATGGAAGGAGGGCGCGAGGGAGTAGATGGCGCCGCGCTGCTTGGCGGCGTTGGAGTCCTTGGCGGCGAGGTCGCCCAGGCTGGCGGGCACGCCGTTGACGGGTCGCGCCAGGTCGGGGCTGATGGTCTGCCAGGAGTGGCCGCCGTCCGAGGTCTTGAAGAGCACGTTGGCGGCGTAGTAGAGGACGTGCGGGTCCACCGGCGAGAAGAGGATGGGCTGGGTGCGCTCGGCGCGGTACTCGCCGCGCACCGGGATGGGTGTGACGTTCTGCACCTGGCCGGTGCTCCAGTGGAAGCGCGAGACCTCGGTGCGGCCCGCGCCGTAGACGATGTCGGGATCGAGCGGGTCGGGGGCGGCATAGCCGTACTCGATCACGCCCACGGGATGCCACTCGCGGAAGGTGATCTCGCCGTCGTTGCCGCGGCTGGAGATGCACACCGAGCCGCTCTCCTGCTGCCCGCTGCACACCCGGTAAGGAAAGCTGTTGGAGGCCTGCACGTGATAGAGCTGGGCGGTGGGCTGGTTGTACCAGGATTCCCAGGTGCGACCGCGGTTCACGCTCACCACCGCGCCCTGGTCGCTGACCAGGAGGATGATGTCGGGGTTGTTGGGGTTGATCCAGATGTTCTGGTAGTCGTCGCCCCCGGGAGCGCCGCGCAGGCTCGTCCAGGTCTTGCCGCCGTCCTCGGAGCGCACGGTGACGATGCTGGTGCTGTAGACCACGTCGGGGTTCTTGGGGTCGACGCGCGGGATGGAGAGATCGCCGCCGCCGATCTTCATCGCAGGGCGCTCGTCGCTGGTGACCTGGTACCAGTGCTCGCCGGCGTCGTCGGAGCGGTAGAAGCCCAGGCCCTTGCCCGACTGGTAGCCGCTGGGCGTGGTGGTGGAGAAGCTGGCATAGAGGCGGCTGGGCAGGCTGGGCGCGATGGCCACGTTGACTTGCACCAGGTCGGCGGGCAGGCCCTGGGTGAGCTGGCGCCAAGTCTGGCCGCCGTCGGTGGACTTGAAGAGGCCGCCGCCGGAGCCGCCGTAGGAGTTGGCGTCCTCCCACGGTCCCTGGCGCGCCTGCCACAGCCCGGCGTAGAGCACGTCGGGGTTGGAAGGGTCCATCTCGATGTCGGAGC
>DATIWW010000447.1:0-5438 GCA_035519175.1 Terriglobales bacterium | reverse complement strand
GGAGGTACAGCTCCCCTTCCTGCAGCACCTGGCGGGCAAGTTCACTTTCGTGCCCATCACCGTGGGCGTGGGCAACTACCCGGTACTGGCGGCGCTGGGCGAAGCTATGGCCACCACCCTGGCCGGCGTCGAGGAGCCGGTGCTGATCGTGGCCTCCAGCGACATGAACCACTACGAGTCCGATGCCCGCACCCGGGTGAAGGACCGCAAGGCCATCGACCAACTGCTGGCGCTCGATCCCCGCGGCCTCTACGACGTGGTCACCGGCGAGGACATCAGCATGTGCGGCTTCGGCCCGGCGGTGGCCATGCTGACCGCGGCCAAGCGCCGTGGCGCCACCTCCGCCGAACTGGTGAAGTACGCCACCTCCGGCGACATCACCGGCGACCGCGAGAAAGTGGTGGGCTACGCCGGCGTGGTGGTGAGCTGAAGCACTCCCGCACTCGAAAAGGAGAAGGGCGGCCGGTTGGCCGCCCTCTTTCGTTATGCCAAGATCCGCCTTACTTCGGGCCCTTGGAGCCGGACGAGGAGCCATGCGAGCCGCCGCTGGAATGGGAGCCGCCGCTCGACGATCCCCCACTGGAGTGCGCCGCGCCGCTGCTGGACGATCCCCCGCCCGAGGAACCGCTGCTGGCGTGCGAGCTGCCCCCTGACCAGCTGCTCCCCGACGAGCCGCTGGAATGCGGCGGTGGAGGCGGTGGCGGAGGAGGCGAGCTGGTATGTGTGCCACCCGAACTCCCCGAGCCGCCGCTCGATCGCCCGCCACTCCACCCGCCGGATGACGCCGGGCCGCTGGCAGGCGGCGCTGTCACCGGAGCGGATGCCGGCGGTGGTGACGGCGGAGTCACCTGCGCGCCGCCCGAACTCCGCAGTGACCCTCCTTCATCGCTCGGGCGCACCGGAATCGGACTCTCCGGGTGCGCCGGGACAGGCTTGTAAGGGCCCGCCCCGCCTCCCACGCTGGCCGGCGGCGTGCCGCCCGAGGGCACCGCGACATGTTCATCTGGCGCCGAGCGCGGGGGAATGGGCACGGGAGGAATGGGCTGTCCGCCCTTGAAACTCCCGCCCGCTCCCACTGTCGGAGTCGCCGTGGGAGGAGCCTGGTGCACGGGCCCGGAGGCCGGCACGCTCCCGCCTTCGCCCGACCCGATCGGGCGCCGCAGATCGGGAGGCACGGGGTGCTCGGGCGTCTTCACCGAGACTCGCACGGGAACTCCCGGCGCTCCGGGGTCCACGGGACGCCGCGGACCATGCCAGTCGCCACCGTTGGGATCAGGATACAAGGTGACTGGACCATGCCCCACCGGCACCACATGAGGCCCGCCCGACACCGGCACATGCGGCGGATGGAAGTTTGGGGGAGGATTGTGGACCGGGGTCACCGGATCCCAGTGGCTCCAACGCCGTCCCGGGCGCCAGCACCAGCCGTGCCCGCTGATGAAGAACCAGTCGCCGTAGCGATACGGCATCCAGCCCCAAGGGTAGGCCGAGACCCAGACGTAGCCCAGGCCTGGATACCACACCCAGGCGCCGTCCATCCACGGGTTCCATCCCGCCCCGACAAAGTACGGTTGCCACATCCATCCCCAGCCGCTGACGTAGCTGTAGCTGCCGTAGTAATTCAGGTCCGAGAGCCCGTAGCTATAGTCGGCAGAATAGTCGGTGGAGTAATCGGCGGAGTAGGCGCTGCTGCCCGCGGCCGGAGCCTGGTAGTTGGCGCGATACTCGGCGCGGTCGCTGTCCCACTGGTCGTAAGGCTCTTGCGAGATGCTGCCCATCACCTCGTACTGAGGGTTGGCAAGATCCAGGTTCAGGGTCTGGTTCTTGGCCACCTCGATGCGCCCCTCGCCCGAAGGCACCACCACCGTGCCATCGAAGACCGCGACCCGGGCCATGTTCTGGTCGGCGATCACGCGGAAGTGGGCCCGGGAGGGCACCTGCAGGTCGTACCCGCGGATGGTGACGCGGAACGCGTCGGCCTCGCTGGCGCGGACGTCGAAGTAGGCGATCCCCTGCTGCAGTTCGAGCATGCTGACGCGGCCGCCGTCGCCGCGCAGGCTGAGCTCCTGAACGTTGACCTCGGTGTCGGGAGCCAGGCGGCCGGTGCTGCCGTCCTCGAACTCCACCTCGGCATAGCCGTCGTCGCCGGTCCAGATGCGGCTGCCGCTGGTGACCGGCATGTTCATCACCGCGCGCTCGAAGCCCTGGCCGGTGCCGCGATCCATCTGTACGTCGCCGGTGACGTAGCTGAGCCGCACGATGCGGACCTCGGAGTCGGCGCGAGCGGCGGGAACCGCCGCCAGCAGGATACCCACTGCCGCAGCCAGGAACAGAAGAGCGTGGCCCACTCTCCGCTTGCTCATAACCATCTCCTGGAACACCTACTCACTAGGATGGCCTACCTCCATTGTAGAGTTGCACCCGGGCTGGGGAGCCTTTATTTCTGCGGACTTGCGGCCGGACCGGGGGCGGCCGGGGGACCGGCGACGGGCTGGGTGCGGGCCCAGAGGCGCTCGGCCCGCTGGCGCGCCACGTGCATCACCGCGGGGTCGTCGGCGAGCTGCCGCAGCAGTGGGGCGATACTCTGCAACTCGCCCAGATTGTTGGACTTGGCCATCTCCTCCATTCCGGCCAGCTCCCCCTCCAGACCCAGGTGGTCGTAGCGGCGCAAGAAGAGCAGCCGTCGCGCCGATTCCTGGGTATTGATGATGCTCTGGAAAATCCGCGTCAGCTCCCGTACCGAGGGGTTCTCCGACCAGTTGTAGGAGGTGGAGAACTTCCTGTTCCCGTCGGCATACTCCAGGGTCTTCTGCCCGGTGAAGGCGATGCGGTGCTTCTTGTAATCGAAGTCGCCCTGGAAGTCGTCCAGCTCGGCGGCCAGGGCAAAGATGCGCTCGCGGGCGGCGACGCTCATGGTCAAGGCGGCGCTGTAGGGCTCAGCCTCAGAGGCATCGGGGAAGAGCGGGCCGGTGGAGCGGTACTGGGTCCGCCCGGCGGCGTCCACCGAGACCACAGCGTGCTGTGGCCGGGCCTGCGGAAAGTCCAGCGTGAAGGTGATGATCGGCGGGGTAGCCGGGGTGATAGGAGGCGCCTGCTGGGCGCTCGCGGTTACCGTCATCGCCGCCGCCAGCAGGAGCAGCGGCACGCGCCGGGCCAGAGAGATGAGTGGCGTCGCCATGCTTCAGCGTGTTCCTGCCGGCGCGCGCTGCCGGTCGATGGTGGCGGCGGTGTGCAGATGGCAGATGGCGATGGCCAGGGCGTCGGCGACATCGGCGGGCTGGGGCGCTTCCGCCAGCTCCAGCAGCAGCGCTACCATGCTGGCCACCTGATGTTTCTCGGCCTTGCCGTAGCCGGTGACCGCGCTCTTGATGGCCAGGGGCGCGTACTCGGCCACGCGCAGGCCGTGCCAGGAGGCCGCCAGCATGGCTACCCCGCGCACCTGCCCCAGCTTGAGCGCCGACTTCACGTTGGCGGAGTAGAACACGTCTTCGATGGCCACCACCTCGGGCTGATGCTCGGCGATCACCTCGCCCAACTCCCGGAAGACCTTGGTCAGGCGCTCGGCCAGGGGCTCGCGCGCCGACATGCGGATGGCCCCGGAGCAGACGTGCCGCAGCTTGTGCCCTTCCCGCTGTTCCACCACGCCGTAGCCGGTGATCTCGCCGCCGCAGTCGATGCCCATCACCCGCATCTGCAGAGTTTACATCAGGTTGGACAGGAGTCAGGGGTGAGGGGTCAGCAGCACCGGGGCCGGCGGGCCTTGCGGACCTCCTGCTCACGCAGGAAATCGGCATAGGACGCCCGCGAAGCCGCCGCGCCCTCCCGCGCCAGGAAGCGCTCGTAGGCGGCCTCGTCGAAGATCTCGCGCAGCGCCGCCCGCAGGAGGTGGAAGAAACGCTTCATCCGGCCTCCTCAGGGAGAAAGCGGGTGGGCACGAAGGCCGCCTCTTTGATCGCGGCCGCCTTGCGCCCGCTCAGCACCCGCACCCACTCCAGCCCCGACTCCAGCACGATCAGCGCCACCAGCGCCAGCAGCACGCCGGTCGCGGCCGCGTCCAGGCGGTCGTTGAAGATCAGCCGCGCCACCTCATGGGCGCGCGCCGCGGTGGAGGGCGCCTCCGCCGCCAGCAGGTTGGCGTGCGCCAGGAAGCCGATGCGCGGGTTGGGACTGAACATCTTCTGCCACGACGCGGTGAAGGTCACCAGCACCAGCCAGGCCAGCGGCAGCAGCGTCACCCAGGCGTAGCGGGCCCGCAGGCTCTTGATGACGATGGTGGTGGCCACGCACAGCGCCACCGCCGCCAGCAACTGGTTGGCGATGCCGAAGAGCGGCCACAACGAGTTGATCCCGCCCAGCGGGTCCTTCACTCCCTGCCACAGGAAGTAGCCCCACGCGCCCACGATCAGGGCGCTGGTGGCCAGGATGCTGGGATACCAACTGGTCCGGCCCAGCGGCTTCCACACGTGGCCGAGGGCGTCCTGCAGCATGAAGCGGCCCACGCGCGTGCCCGCGTCCAGCACGGTCAGGATGAAGAGCGCTTCGAACATGATGGCGAAGTGGTACCAGAGCGCCATCACCGCGTCGCCGCCCAGGCTGCGGGAGAAGATGTGGGCCATGCCCACCGCGAAGGCGGGGGCGCCGCCGGTGCGGTTATAGAGCGAGGTCTCGCCCACGCTCTTTGCCAGGCCGCTCATCTCGGCGGCAGTGATGGGGAATCCCCAGGCGCTGATGGTGGCGGCGGCGTCGGCAGGCGCCTGGCCCACCACCCCAGCCGGGCTGTTGATGGCGAAGTACGTCCCGGGAGTGACCACGCAGGCGGCGATCATGGCCAGGATGGCCACCAGCGACTCGCAGGCCATGGCGCCGTAGCCCACCATGCGGGTCTCGCTCTCGCGCCGGATCAGCTTGGGCGTGGTGCCGCTGGAGATCAGGGAGTGGAAGCCGCTGACCGCGCCGCAGGCGATGGTGATGAAGGCGAAGGGAAAGATGCTGCCGGCAAAGACCGGCCCGCTGCCGTCGATGAAGCGGGTGAGCGCGGGCATGTGCAGCACCGGGCGCGTGGCCACGATGCCCACCGCCAGCACCGCAATGGTCCCCAGCTTGACGAAGGTGCTGAGGTAGTCGCGCGGAGCCAGCAGCAGCCACACCGGCAGGGCCGAGGCCAGGAAGCCGTAAATGATGATGAGCACCGCCAGAGTGGTGGCGGTCAGGGTGAACCATCCGCCAAGGCGTGAAGTGGCCACCCAGCCTCCGCCCCACACCGCCGCCATCACCAGCACGAAGCCGAGGATCGAGGTCTCCAGCACTTTGCCGGGGCGCAGCCGGCGCAGGTAGAGACCCATCAGCACCGCGATGGGCATGGTCATGGCGATGGTGAAGGTCCCCCAGGGGCTGCCTTTCAGGGCGTTGACCACGATCAGCGAGGCCACGCCCAGCAG
>DATIWW010000446.1:0-6479 GCA_035519175.1 Terriglobales bacterium | reverse complement strand
CCTGGATGGCGTCGATGGACTTGGTGAAGTCCGAGACCATCTCCGGCCGGTCGGAGAACGTGATCATGAAAAACTCATCCTGCGGGTTGGCGGTCTTGAAGAACTCGATGACCGCCTGCTTGGCCTTGTCGATCTTGTCGGTCATGCTGCCGCTGTGATCGAAGATCACGCCCAGAGAGATGGGAGCGTCTTCGCAGGAGAAATGGCGGATCTGCTGCTGCTGCTTGCCGTCCCAGACCTCGAAGTTGTCTTTCTCCAGCCCGGTGACCAAGCGGTTCATGGGATCGGTGACGGTGACCGGAACCAGCACCAGATCGACATCCACCTTGACGGGCTTGGTGTGCGTGCGCAGCGCCGGGTTCATGCCCGGAACGGCGTTGGCCGGAGTGGTGTTGCGGGGCACCACGTGAACGTCGCTGGTGGAGTCCTGCGCCCGGGCCGGCGCCAGCAGCAGCAGGAGGATCATGCTTGCGGCCCACCCTTGCATCAGCCGCCGCATCCGGCAGGAAACCGCCTCTCGCGAGCAGGACCCGCGCCCGTCACCACTCTTGCGGGCCATAGGGGAACCTCGTGTGCTGCGCATCTTACCACAGACTGCAAGCGCGAAAATATCGCGCCATCCAGGTTTTTTGGACATCTCCCCGCCAGGCCGGCCGGCCCGGGGGGGCTCCTGCTTCGTGGCCGAATGCGGGGTTCTCGGCGGAATTGCTACAATTCCATGAGCCCCGATCCCATGGCGGAAGTCTTCCCTTTTTCGGCGCTGCGCTACGATCCCGCCCAGGTCGAGCCCGCCCAAGTCCTCACCCAGCCTTACGACAAGATCACTCCGGACATGCAGGAGCGCTACTACGCCTCCAGCCCCTACAACCTGGTGCGCATCATCCTGGGCAGGAGCGAGCCCGGCGACGACGGGAGCGACAACGTCTACACCCGCGCCGCCGCCAGCTTCGCGGCCTGGCGCGAGAGGGGGATCCTGCTCCCCGACCCTGCCCCCGGCTTCTACGCCTACTCGCAACAGTTTGTGGCGCCCGGGGAGGGCGGGGAGACGCAGGAGCGCCGCGGATTCATCGGCCTGGGGCGCATCGAGGAGTATTCCGCGGGCGTGGTCTTCCGGCACGAGCGGACGCTCTCCCGGCCCAAGGCCGACCGGCTGGAGTTGCTGCGTGCCACCCACGCCCACTTCGGGCAGATCTTCATGCTCTACTGTGACCCCCAGCGAACGCTCGACCCTCTGCTGTCGCCGTCCCGCCCGCCCGCAGTCGAGGTGCGCGACGAGTACGGGGTGCTTCACCGCCTGTGGAGCATCTCGGAGCCGGCCGCCGTCACCGCCATCCGGGCGGGGCTGCGCGGCCGCCCCCTGGTCATCGCCGACGGCCACCATCGCTACGAGACCGCGCTCGACTACCGCAACGAGCGGCGTGCCCGGGCCGGCCGGACCGATCCCGACGCGCCCTACGAGCGCGTGATGATGACCTTGGTGAACACGCACGACGGCGGGATCCTCATCCTGCCCACCCACCGCGTGCTCTCGGGTTTGCCGGATTTCCGCGCGGACGCCGGGAGCCTCGCGGCCGGCGGCTTCTTCGCGGTGCGCGACCTGGGGGCGCAGTTCGATCCCGCCCGGCCGGCTGCTCTGCTTCCCGCCACGCCGCCGGGCGAGACCGCGTTGCTGGCGGTGACCGCCGAGCGCGCCTTCCTGTTGCGCGCCGGCCCCGGCGCCTCTCACCCGGCGCTGCAAGGTCTCTCCCCGCGGCAGGCCGGGCTCGACGTGGTGCGCTTGCACAAGGTCCTGCTGGAAGCGGGGCTGGGCATCGGCGAAGCGGCGGTGCGCGACCAGCAGCACATCGCCTACCGGCGCGACGCGCGGGAGGCGGTAGAGCGCGTCCGCAGCGGCGGCGCCAACGTCGCCTTCCTCATGAATGCCGTGGGCGTGGACCAGGTGACCTCGCTGGCCCTGGCCGGCGAGGTCCTGCCGCAGAAGTCCACCGATTTCTATCCTAAGCTGCTCAGCGGGCTGACCATCTATGCGCTGGAATAGGAATCTCGCAGCCTGGCGCTCTCCCCTGCGGCGAGTGGGGCTGCTGCTGGCCGTGCTGGCCACGGTGGCCGGGAGGGGTCCGGCGGCCGAGGAGCGCCACCTCCACATCTTCGCCGCCAACGCCCGCTACCAGGTCGCCATCACCGAGCGCGAAGGCAAGGAGTACATCAGTCTGACCGATCTGCTGCAGCCCCTGGGCCAGTTCAGCGGGCGCGTGGACGGTCACAAGTTCAAGTACCGCTTCCGCGGCGTCGAGGGCGAAGTGCAGGACGGCAAGACCCAGGCGCGCGCGGGCAAGCTCAAGGCCGAACTCCCCGCTCCGGCGGTGCTGGAAGGCGAGAGTGCCCTCATTCCCCTGGCCGCGGCTCCCAGCCTGCTGGCGCACTTCCTCGGCACCCATGTGAACTACCACCCTGCCAGCCGCCGCTTGATGGTCGGCGTCGCTGACGTCAGCTTCACCGCCGAACTCCGCAAGGGCGAGTCTCCTGCCCTGGTCCTGAGTTTCTCTGCTCCCGTGAATCCCACCATCAGCACAGGAGCCGGGGCGCTGCGCATGGTCTTCACCCGCGAGCCCGTGGTCTCCTGGGCGGAGAAGTTCAACTTCAACGACCGCCTGATCCCCTCGGCAGTGTACAGCGAGTCCGCAGGGGCGGCGGTGTTGACCGTGCATGGGACCGCGCCCCTGCTGGCCACCTTCAGCAACAGCGGACGCACGATCACCATCGCCGCAGCCCCGGGGGCGGCGCCGCCTACGGTGGCGGTGGCTCCCACACCCGTGCTGCCGCTGGAGGTTCCCGCACCCGCACCGGCGCCGGCCCCACAGCCTTCGCTGCCGGTGGGCGGCTACCGCCCGCGTTTCCTGGTGGTGATCGATCCCAGCCACGGCGGCCTTGACCGCGGCGCCTCACTCTCTCCCCAACTGGCCGAGAAGGATGTCACCCTGGCCTTGGGCCGCCGCCTGCGCACGGAATTGCAGAACCGCGGCTTCAACACGGTGTTGCTGCGCGACGGCGATGTCACCCTCAGCCCAGAACAGCGTGCCGAAGCCGCCAACGGGGTGCGCGCCGCCGTCTACATCTCCCTGCACGCCGACGTGCTGGGCACCGGGGTGCGCGTTTACACTTGCTTGCTGCCGCCGGCGACCAGCCACCCCGGCGCCTTCCTGCCCTGGGAGAGCGCCCAGGCGGGCTACCTGGGATCCAGCCGTACTCTGGCCAACAGTATCCTGGAGGAGATCGCCAAAAAGCAGATCAGCGTGGCCATGCAGCCGGCCCCGGTCGCCCCCCTCAACAACATCGCCGCCGCGGCGGTGGCGGTGGAGGTCGCGCCCGCCCGCCCGGACGTGAATTCCCTCACCCAGGCCGCCTACCAGCAGGCGGTGGTGACCGCCATCGCCAGCGCGCTGGCGCAGGCGCGTCCGCAACTGGAGGGCGCTCGATGATCCCCCGCCACTTGCTCATCGCGCTGGCGCTGCTGCTGGCCGCCGTCTTCGGCCTCGGTTTCTACGTGCTCCATCTCAAGAGCCGTGCGGAGGAGAGCCGCGCCGCCGACTCCCGCCCGGTGGCGCCTCCTGTCTCCGGCAACAAGGCGCACGTGACCTTGTTTCTCGCCGACGACGCGGCCGGGGTGCTGCGGCGCCGTGACGCCGAGGTCACGCTGCCCACCGAGCCCAGCCTGCGCGCCCGCGAGCTGCTGCGCGCCCTCGTGGCCGAATACCAGCAGAAGAACTCCGCTCACCCGCTGCCCGCGGGCGCCGACGTCAGCGACGTGTACCTGGTCAACGGCAACCTGGCGGTGGTGGACCTGAACGCCGACTTCGCCGACCGCCACCGCTCCGGCATCCTGGTCGAGTCGCTGACCGTGACCTCCCTGGTGCAGACGCTGGCCGCCAATTTGCCCGCCATCACGCAAGTGAAGTTCCTGGTCGACGGCAAGGAGCGCGCCACCCTGGCGGGGCACGCCGACCTCAGTTCGCGGTACGATGTCGGCGCGGTCCGGCAACTGGTGACGGGCCTGCAACCGTGAGCGCGCGCCACACCTCCATCGGCGTCTTCGATTCCGGCTTCGGCGGGCTGACCGTCCTGCGCGAGCTGCTGCGTCTGGTCCCCGGCGCCGACTACACCTACTTCGGCGACGCCGCCCGCCTGCCCTACGGCTCCAAGTCCCCGGAGACCGTGGCCCGCTATTCCAGCGCCGCCGCCCGCCGCCTGGAAGATGGCGGGGCCGAACTGCTGGTCATCGCCTGCAATACCGCCACCGCGCTGGCGCTGCCCGCCATCGCCGCCGCCGTGAAGGTACCGGTAGTGGGCGTGGTCGAGCCCGGCGCGGAGGCGGCCGCCTCCGCCACCAAGCGCAACAACGTCGTGGTCATCGCCACCGAAGCCACCGTCCACAGCCACGCCTACAAGACCGCGCTCGAGAGCCGGGGCGTGCGCGTGCGCGAAAAGGCGTGTCCGCTGTTCGTTCCCCTGGTGGAAGAAGGCTGGCTCGACCACCCCGTTACACAGACCGTCGCCCACGTCTATCTGGACGAGTTCTTCCACGACTACGAGAGCGGGCCCGACGTGCTGGTGCTAGGCTGCACGCACTACCCGCTCATCAAGCACATCCTGCGCAGCGTGGCGCCGTGGCGCATCACCCTCGTGGATTCGGCCGAGGCCACCGCTCGCGCCGTGGCCCAGCGTCTCCAGGTCGAGCCCCTGCCCCCCGCCTCCAAAGGCGAAGAGCGCCGCCAGGCCCCGCGCCTGCAGTGCTTTACCACCGATTCCGTCGAGAAGTTCCGCCGCCTGGGCGAGCTGTTCCTCAGCTATCCCATCGAGCGCGTGGAGCACGCCCAGTTGGAGCCGTGACATAGACTTCCCCCCTCGATTCATTTAGGGTTAAAGAGAATCCCGAGCAATCGCAGCTGACACCTGGGAACCGGGAACTGACAACTGCTCCTATGATCTACCGCTCCGACAATCGCTCTCCCGAGCAGATGCGCCCGGTGAACATCGTGCCCGGCTACATCTCTACCGCCGAAGGCTCCGCGCTCATCGAGGTCGGCAACACGCGCGTGATCTGCACCGCCTCGGTGGAGGAGACCGTGCCCGCGTTTCTGCGCAACTCGGGCAAGGGCTGGATCACCGGCGAGTACGGCATGCTGCCGCGCTCCACCCTGACCCGCACCCCGCGCGACTCCGTCAAGGGCCGCCCCAGCGGGCGCGCCCACGAGATCCAGCGTTTGATCGGGCGGGCGCTGCGCGCGGTCACCGACCTGGCCCGCCTGGGCGAGCGCACCATCTGGATCGACTGCGACGTCATCCAGGCCGACGGCGGCACCCGCACCGCCTCCATCACCGGGGCCTTCGTCGCTCTGGGCCTGGCGCTGGAGAAGTTGGTCGAAGCCGGCACCCTGACCTCCGCCCCGGTGCGCGACTACGTGGCCGCCACCAGCGTGGGCGTCGTGGACGGCGAGGTCATGCTCGACCTTTGCTACGAGGAGGACGCCCGCGCCGAGGTGGACCTGAACTTCGTCATGACCGGCGGCAAGAAGATCGTGGAGGTGCAGGCCACCGCCGAGCAGCGTCCCTTCGACGAGGCCCAGCTCCGCAAGATGATGGACCTGGCCAAGAAGGGCATCGAGTCCCTCGTCGCCAAGCAGCAGGCCCTGCTGGGGGCACTGCTGTTGCGACAGTAGCTAAAGGCTGGTAGTTGGTAGTTAGGAGTTAGGAGTTAGCGCCTCCTGCCCGGCCGTGGCTCGTAACTCCTAACTACTAACTCCTGATGACTGACCCCTGACTCCTGACGCCTTGTTCCGTGCTGGCGTCTGACGTCTGAGGTCTGACGTCTGGGTTTACAATTGTTCCCGCCATCATCGTAAGGAGGACTTATGAAGCTCACCCCGGGAAAGCTGAAGGGCTTGAAGGCGGTATCGGACGAGCGCGGCGTGATCGGCGCCGCCGCCATGGACCAGCGCGGCTCGCTCAAGAAGGCCCTGGCCAAGGAAAAGGGCGCCGACATCTCCGACGCCATGCTGGAAGAGTTCAAGTCGCTGGTCACCGAGGTCTTGACCCCGCACGCCTCGGCCATCCTGCTCGACCCGGAGTGGGGGCTGCCCGCCTCCAAGCGCCGCGCCAAGAACGCCGGCCTGCTGCTCGCCTACGAGAAGACCGGCTACGACAAGACCGGCCCCGGCCGCCTGCCCGACCTGCTCCCCAACTGGTCGGCGCGCCGCCTCAAGGAAGCCGGCGCCGACTGCGTCAAGATCCTGCTCTACTACACCCCCTTCGATCCCAAGAGCGTCAACGACGTCAAGCACGCCTGGGTGGAGCGCATCGGCGACGAGTGCCGCGCCAACGATATCCCCTACTTCCTCGAGTTCGTCACCTACGAGGAGGGCGCCGACGAGAAGGGCTTCGACTACGCGAAGAAGAAGCCCGAGATCGTGGCGGGCAGCATG
>DATIWW010000445.1:0-8377 GCA_035519175.1 Terriglobales bacterium | reverse complement strand
CTGGGAGTACAACCATCGCGCGACGAACGTGCCCTACTGGTCGGGTGGCGGCGGGATCACGCCGCCGGGTGGCAACACCGGCGCCCCGGGTTCGGTGGTGCCCGGCTTCACGCCCGACCTGCGCAAGCGCGAGAACCGGCTGAACATGTCCATCCTGGTCATGTTCTGAGCCTGGAAGAGGTTAGGAGGACTGCCATGTTCGATCTGATCTTCGTCGCCGTGACGCTGGCTTTCTTCGCGGCCGCCATCGGTTACGTCCGCTTCTGTGACAAGGTGCGCTGAGGTGAGCCATGCACACTGAAACTCTGCTGATCCTCGCGGTCTGCGTGCTGCTGATGGTCTATCTCGGCTACGCGCTGCTGCGCCCGGAGAGGTTCTAGCCATGACCGCCAACGGATGGTTCCAGATCGCGCTCTTCTTCGTGGTGATCCTGGCGGTGACCAAGCCCCTGGGCGTCTTCATGGCGCGCGTCTTCGAGCGCCAGCGCACCTTCCTGGATCCTGTCCTGCGCCCGCTGGAGCGCCTGCTCTACCGCCTCACCGGCGTGGACGAGTACCACGAGATGCGCTGGACCGAGTACGCGGCCTCCATGCTGTTGTTCAGCTTGGTCTCCATGCTGCTGCTGTACCTGATGATGCGCCTGCAGGGATATCTACCCTTCAACCGGCAGCATCTGGGGGCGGTGGACCCGGCCCTGGCCTTCAACACCGCGGCCTCCTTCACCACCAACACCAACTGGCAGAACTACTCGGGCGAGTCCACCATGAGCTACCTGACGCAGATGGCGGGGCTCGCCTACCACAACTTCATGTCGGCGGCGGTGGGCATCGCGCTGGCCATCGCCTTCATCCGCGGCATCGCCCGCCGCCAGCGCGCCACCCTCGGCAACTTCTGGGTGGACATGACCCGTGCCGCGCTCTGGGTGCTGCTCCCGATCTGCCTGGTGGGAGCGCTGCTGCTGGTCTCGCAGGGCGTGGTGCAGAACCTGCGCCCCTACGACAGCGCGAAGATCGTCGAGCCGCAGCGCGTGCAGACCACCGCCCCGGACGGCAAGCCGGCCACCACGACCGTCACCGAGCAGGCGATCGCGCAAGGCCCCGTGGCCTCGCAGGAGATCATCAAGGAATTGGGCACCAACGGTGGCGGCTTCTTCAACGCCAACAGCGCCCATCCCTTCGAGAATCCCACCCCCTTCTCCAACTTCCTGGAGATGGTGGCCATCTTCGCCATCTCCTCCGGCTTGACCTACACCCTGGGTCGCATGACGGGCTCGCCGCGCCACGGCTGGGCGGTGTGGTCGGCCATGGCGGTGCTCTTCCTGGCCGGGGTGCTGACCGCCTACTGGGCCGAAGCCCAGGGCAACCCCTTGCTCAAGGGCGTAGACCAGCGCGTGAGCGCGGCCCAGTCCGGCGGCAACATGGAGGGCAAGGAGGTCCGCTTCGGCATCGCCAATACCGCGCTGTGGGCCACCATCACCACCGACGCCAGTTGCGGCGCCATCAACGGCTGGCACGACTCCTTCACTCCCCTGGGCGGCATGGTCCCGCTGGTCAACATGATGCTCAGCGAGGTGATCTTCGGCGGCGTGGGCGCGGGCATGTACGGCATGCTCATCTACATCGTGCTGGCCGTCTTCATCGCCGGCCTCATGGTGGGCCGCACCCCCGAGTACCTGGGCAAGAAGATCGAGGCCTACGACGTCAAGATGGCCATGCTGGTGGTGCTGGTCTTCCCGCTGGTGATCCTGATCTTCGCGGCCATCTCTGCGGTCAGGCCCTTCGGCACCTCCAGCATCCTGAACCCCGGGCCCCACGGCCTTACCGAGATCCTCTATTCCTTCACCTCGCAGGCGGCCAACAACGGCTCCGCCTTCGCGGGGCTGGCCACCAATACGCTCTGGTACAACACGGCGGGCGGCGTGACCATGCTGGTGGGCCGCTTCCTGATGATCATCCCCATGCTGGCCCTGGCCGGCAACCTGGCAAAGAAGAAGGCGGCGCCGCCCTCCCTGGGCACCTTCCCCGTGACCACGCCCCTGTTCGCAGCGCTGCTGGTCTCGGTGATCCTGATCGTGGGCGCTTTGACCTTCTTCCCGGCGCTCAGCCTGGGACCCATCCTGGAACACCTGCTGATGCGCGCAGGCCACACCTTCTGAGGCAGACCATGGCTACGACACGCAAATCGAAAAAGGCGGTTTGGGAGTGGGGCATCGTGCGCCGCGCCGTCGGGGACTCCTTCCGCAAGCTCAACCCGCGCGCCATGATGCGCAACCCGGTGATGTTCGTGGTGGAGGTAGGCAGCGTGATCACCACGTTGCTGCTCTTGCGCGCCCCCCGCGAGCTGTTTGGCTTCAACCTGCAGATCACGCTGTGGCTGTGGTTCACGGTGCTGTTCGCCAACTTCGCCGAGGCCATGGCCGAGGGCCGCGGCAAGGCCCAGGCCGACGCTCTGCGCAAGACTCGCTCCGAGACCATGGCCAAGCGCCTGCTCCCTGACGGCTCGACCGAGAGCGTGCCCAGCCCCAAGCTGCGCGCCGACGACCGGGTGCTGGTCGCCGCCGGTGAATTCATCCCCGGCGACGGCGAGATCATCGAGGGCGTGGCCTCCGTGGACGAATCCGCCATCACCGGCGAGTCCGCGCCCGTCATCCGCGAGGCCGGCGGCGATCGCTCGGCGGTCACCGGCGGCACCCGCGTGCTCTCCGACTGGATCAAGGTGCGCATCACCTCCAATCCCGGCGAGACCTTCCTCGATCGCATGATCGCGCTGGTGGAAGGCGCGCAGCGCCAGCGGACCCCCAACGAGATCGCGCTCAACATCCTGCTGGCGGGCCTGACCATCATCTTCCTGCTGGCGGTGGTGACGCTGCAGCCCTTCGCCATCTACGCCGGCTCCCCGCAGACGGTCTTCGTGCTGGTCTCGCTGCTGGTGTGCCTGATCCCGACCACCATCGGCGGGCTGCTCTCCGCCATCGGCATCGCCGGCATGGACCGGCTCATCCAGCACAACGTGCTGGCGATGTCGGGGCGCGCGGTGGAGGCCGCGGGCGACGTCAACACCCTGCTGCTCGACAAGACCGGGACCATCACCCTGGGCAACCGCCAGGCGGCGGAGTTCCTGCCCGCGCCCGGCGTGAGCGAGGCTGAACTCGCCGACGCCGCGCAACTTTCTTCGCTGGCGGACGAGACGCCCGAGGGCCGCTCCATCGTCGTGCTGGCCAAAGAGAAGTACGGCCTGCGCGGGCGCGAGCTGGCCTCGCACGAAGCCAGCTTCGTGCCCTTCAGCGCCCAGACGCGCATGTCGGGAGTGAACCTGAACGGACGCGAGATCCGCAAGGGCGCCGCCGACGCCATCGCCGCCTACCTGGCGCGCGAGAACACGGCCGTGCCCAAGGAGCTGGAGCAGCGCATCGAGGAGATCGCGCGCTCCGGCGGCACTCCCCTGGTGGTGGCGGAAAAGCGCCGCGCCCTGGGCGTCATCCACCTGAAGGACATCGTGAAGGGCGGCATGCGCGACCGCTTCCGGCAACTGCGCGCCATGGGCATCCGCACCGTGATGATCACCGGCGACAATCCCCTGACCGCGGCCGCCATCGCGCGCGAGGCCGGCGTGGACGACTTCCTCGCCCAGGCCACCCCCAAGGACAAGATGGACCTGATCAAGCGCGAGCAAGGCGACGGCAAGCTGGTGGCCATGACCGGCGACGGCACCAACGACGCCCCCGCCCTGGCCCAGGCCGACGTGGGCGTGGCCATGAACACCGGCACCCAGGCCGCCAAGGAGGCCGGCAACATGGTGGACCTGGATTCCAATCCCACCAAGCTCATCGAGGTGGTGGAGATCGGCAAGCAGCTCCTGATGACGCGGGGCGCGCTCACCACCTTCTCCATCGCCAACGATGTGGCCAAGTACTTCGCCATCATCCCCGCCATGTTCGCCGGGACTTTTCCCGTGCTGCAGGCGTTGAACATCATGCGTCTGAAGACGCCGGGCTCGGCCATCCTTTCGGCGGTGATCTTCAATGCGCTGATCATCATCGCGCTCATCCCGCTGGCGCTGCGCGGCGTGAAGTACACGCCCAAGAGTGCCGCGGCCCTGCTGCGCAACAACCTGCTCCTCTACGGCGTGGGTGGCGTGATCGCCCCGTTCGTCGGCATCAAGCTCATCGATATGCTCATCACGCGCGTGGGGCTGGCCTAGGAGGCTCAGCATGAAGAAGAATCTCATCACCGCGGTGCTCATGACGCTGGTCACCACCGTCCTGCTCGGGCTGGTCTATCCTCTGTTGGTCACGGGGCTGGCGCAACTGTTCTTCCACGACAAGGCCAATGGCCAGCTCGTCCGCAAGGGCGGCGTCGTGGTGGGATCGCACCTCATCGCGCAGCCCTTCTCCCAGCCCGGCTACTTCCATCCCCGGCCCTCGGTTGCGGGAGCGAATGGCTACGACGCCACCGCCTCCTCGGGCAGCAACCTGGGTCCGACCAACCAGAAGCTCATCGACCGGGTCAACGGCGACGTGGCCGCGCTGCAGGCGGAGAACCCGGGCAAGCCGGTTCCCATCGATCTGGTGGCCACCTCGGGCTCCGGGCTGGATCCGGACGTCACCCCGGCAGGCGCCGAATTCCAGGTGGCGCGCGTGGCCAAGGCCCGGGGCATCCCGGAGGACGAATTGCGAAAACTGGTGGCGGAGCACACCGCAGGCCGGCAATTCGGGCTCTTCGGCGAGGCCCGCGTCAACGTCCTGGAACTCAACCTGGCGCTGGACGAGAAGTATCCGCCTGGAAAAACATCCGGCCAGAAATAGTGCGCTTGCAAGCGGCATGGACCACACCGCGCGGCGGCGTTGCGGTGTCTATTGGCCGCTCTGCTGCAGCAGCTTGGCGACCAGCCCCGTCCACCCGGTCTGATGGCTGGCGCCCAACCCGCTGCCGTCGTCGCCGTGGAAATACTCGTAGAAGAGGATGAGGTCGCGCCAGTGCGGGTCGTCCTGGAACTTGGCGGACCGCCCGTACACCGGGCGGCGCCCCTGGCTATCGCGCAGGAACAGCCGGGTGAGGCGGCGTGAGAGTTCCGCTGCCACTTCCCAAAGGTTCATCTGCTTGCCCGAGCCGGTGGGGAACTCCACCTGGAATTCCGGCCCCAGCACGTGGTGGAACTTCTGCAGCGATTCCACGATGAGATAGTTGACCGGGAACCAGACCGGGCCGCGCCAGTTGGAGTTGCCGCCGAAGAGCCCGCTGGGAGACTCTGCCGGCGCGTAGGTCACCGCGCTCTCGCTGCCGTCCAGGCGCAGGGAGTAGGGATGCTCGCGGTGGAAGCGGGAGAGCGAGCGGATGCCGTAAGGGGAGAGGAACTCGTTCTCGTCCAGCATGACCTTCAGCACCTGGCGCAGGCGTTCGGGGTTGACGATGGCCATCATGCGCCGTCCGGTCGCGCCCGGCTCCATGCAGGCGCAGCCCTTGACCAGGTGCGGGCGGTGCTGCATGAACCACTGCAGGCGGGTGCGAAAGCCGCGCAGGCGTTGCAGCAGCTCGTCCTCGAACGACTCCACCGCGAACAGCGGGATCAGGCCCACCATGGAGCGCACCTTGAGCGGGAAGTGGGTGCCGTCGGGGAAGCGCAGCACGTCGTAGTAGAAGCCGTCCTCGGGATCGAACAGCTCGATGCCCTCCCTTCCGATGTTGTTCATGGCGTCGGCGATGTAAACGAAGTGCTCGCCGAATTTGGTGGCCACGTCCTCGTAGGTGGGATCGTGGCGCGCCAGCTCCAGCGCGATGCCCAGCATGTTCAGGGTGTACATGGCCATCCAACTGGTGCCGTCGGACTGGTCCAGGCGGCCGCCGTTGGGCAGCGCCTGGCTGCGGTCGAAGACGCCGATGTTGTCCAGCCCCAGAAAACCGCCCTCGAAGATATTGGTGCCTTCCACGTCCTTGCGGTTCACCCACCAGGTGAAGTTGAGCAGCAGCTTGTGGAAGACACGCTCCAGGAACTCGAAGTCGGCGCGGCCGCGGCGCTTCTGCTCGATCTTGTAGACGCGCAGCGCCGCCCAGGCGTGCACCGGCGGGTTGACGTCGCCCAGCGCCCACTCGTACGCCGGCAACTGCCCACTGGGATGCATGTACCACTCGCGCAGCAGCAGCACCAGTTGCTCCTTGGCGAAGTCGGGATCGATGAGCGCCAGCCCGACGCAGTGGAAGGCCAGGTCCCAGGCGGCGTACCAGGGATACTCCCACTTGTCGGGCATGGAGATGACGTCGGAGTTGTAGAGCTGGATCCACTTGTGGTTGCGCCCCTGCCGGCGCTCGGGCGGAGGCGGCGGATACGCCGGGTCGCCTTCCAGCCAGCGCTCGATCACGTAGTGATAAAACTGTTTCGACCACAGCATGCCGGCCAGGCTCTGGCGCATGATCGCGCGCGCGTCGGCGGAGAGCTGCGTGGGAATCACCGTGGCATAGAACTCGTCGGCCTCCCGCGCCCGCTGCGCGAGGATCTGGTCGAAAGCGGGCCCGAAGGGAGCTTCGCCGGCGGCGGCCAGGTCGCGGTTGCTGAAGCGCAGGCGCACGGTGGCGCTCTCGCCCGGCTGCAGGCGTAGCGCGTAGTGGGCGGCGGCCTTGGTGCCGGTCTGGGCGGGGTTCACGCACTCGCGCCGGCCGCCCACGACGTAGTCGTGGATGCCGTCCTTGACGTAGGGGCCTGGGTTCTCGGTGCCGTAGAGGCGCTGGAAGTTGGTTTCGTTCTCGGTGAACAGTAGTTCGGGTGTTCCCTCGCAGTAGAGCCAGCGCCGCCCGTAGAACTGCTGCTCGAGTTCCATGACGGTGCCCGGTGCCGCCGGCGCCCGCTTCACCACGGGGCGGGGATCGCCGTAACCCCACGACCACCGGTTCCGGAACCACAGCGTGGGCAGCAGGTGCAGGGGCGCGGCCTCGGGCCCGCGGTTCACCGCCGTGATGCGCACCAGCAGCTCCTCCGCCGAAGCCTTGGCGTACTCCACGAAGACGTCGAAGTAGCGGTCCTGGTCGAAGACGCCGGTGTCGAGCAATTCGAACTCGGGATCGTCGCGCCCGCGCCGCTGGTTCTCCTCCCGCAGGCGGGCGTAGGGGAACGCCGCCTGCGGGTACTTGTAGAGCATCTTCATGAAGGAGTGCGTGGGTGTGTTGTCCAGGTAGAAGTAGCATTCCTTGACGTCCTCTCCGTGGTTGCCCTGCTGGGCGCTCAGTCCGAAGAGGCGCTCTTTGAGGATGGGGTCGCGCTCGTTCCACAGGGCCAGGGCCAGGCAGATGTGCTGGTGGCGGTCGCAGAGGCCGGCCAGCCCATCCTCGTTCCAGCGATAGACGCGGGAGCGGGCATGCTCATGGGGGAAATATTCCCAGGCGTCGCCGTCGCGGCTGTAATCTTCGCGCACGGTACCCCAGGCGCGCTCGGCGAGGTACGGCCCCCAGCGCTTCCAGTGGACCTTGCGCTCGCGCGATTCCTGCAGCCGGATCTCTTCCGCGGTCATGGCCTCAGGCGCTGCAGTGTACCCCATCGGCATTGGATTTCGAGAAGCCTCCGCGGTGTAACAAACCTCTAACCTAAGAGGGGTCCTCCCGGGCGCCGGGCCGGCGGGAGGGTGTAAACTGTTTCCCCTTTTTCCCGGCTGGGCGCATTCGGAGCCTTCCTGGTGGGAGGTGGGCATTGCAGGTGGCGGGCGAGCGAGAGCTGTCTCTCGATGAACTCAGCGTCAACACCATCCGCACCCTGTCCATGGATGCGGTGCAGCAGGCCAACTCCGGCCATCCCGGCACTCCCATGGCCATGGCCCCGGTGGTTTATTGCCTGTGGCAGCGGCTGCTGCGCTTCGACCCGGCAGATCCCATCTGGCCCAACCGCGACCGCTTCGTGCTCTCCATCGGCCACGCCTCCATGCTGCTGTACTCGGTGCTGCACCTGGCCGGGGTGAAGGCGGTGGACCCCGACTACGAGGTTCTGGGCCGGCCGGCGGTCACGTTGGACGACATCCGCCACTTCCGCCAGCTCGACAGCAAGTGTCCCGGCCACCCCGAGTACCGCTGGACCTCGGGTGTGGAGACCACCACCGGCCCGCTGGGGCAGGGGGTGGCCACCAGCGTAGGGATGGCCATCGCCGAGCGCTGGCTGGAACGCCGCTTCGACCGCCCCGACTTCCGCCTCTTCGATTACCGGGTGTACGCGCTCTGCGGCGACGGCGACATGATGGAGGGCGTCTCGGGCGAGGCCGCCTCCCTGGCCGGCCACCTCAGGCTCTCCAACCTGTGCTGGATCTACGACAACAACCACATCACCATCGAGGGCAACACCGCGCTGGCCACCAGCGTGGGCATGGCCATCGCCGCGCAATGGCAGGCTCGGCACTTCAACC
>DATIWW010000444.1:0-7497 GCA_035519175.1 Terriglobales bacterium | reverse complement strand
ACAAAGAAAGCCCCCCGTCTTGCGACAGGAGGCTTTCCTGTAACACGAGTCCCCGCCGACTCGTGTAACTCGTTGGCCCGTCTACTTGGGCGAATCCGGTTGCGTCTGGGAAGCGGGCGCCGACTGCGGCGGCTGCGGCTGATCGGCAGCCCCGGGCGCCGCGGTGGACTGCGCCCCCAACTGCTCGGTGTCGTTGCGCAGCACGGCCACCTCCACCGTGCCGCCGGCGCCGCGTCTCACCTTGCCGCCCTCGGTGGTGAGGGGCGCGTTGCCCATCCCCACCACGTAGATGCGGTACACCGGGCTCTCATGGTTGAGCACCAGGTAGCGCACCACCGAGTCCGCCAACTGCTGCGAGGTGGCGATCGCCTGCTGGCCGCGGCCGGGAGCGAAGCCCTGGACCTGAACCACATATCCTTTCTGCGACTTGAGCGGCTCCGCCAACTGGTCCAGGGCGTCCTTGGCGCGCTTGCTCAGCGCCGACTGCCCCGGCCGGAAGCGGATCTCCATCTCCGAATCGGTGCGGTACTGGTCGATGTTGCTGACCACCTTCTGCACGGTCTGGAGCTGGTCGCTGGCCTGCTGCGCGGTCTGGTGGGCCTGATCGGCGCGCTGCTGGGCGGCCTGGGCATGCAGGTCGGCCTCGCCGGCCTTGTTCGAGGCTAGCTGGATGCCCGCCTGCGCCCGCGTGTCCACGTCCTGGATCATCTTGGCGTTGGCCTGGGTGAGCTGGTCCAGTTCGTTCAACTGGTCCTGGATGGGCTGCACCTGCCGCTGCACGTATTTCTTGCGGGCGAAGGGATTCAGTCTTCCCCAGAAGCCTTCCTTGCGGACCTCCAGCTTCTTGGGCTGCGGCTCTTCGGATGCGGCCGGCGCGGCGGCGGGTGTCGGCTCCGTCTGCGCGGGCATCTGGCTGCCGCTGTCGGCGGGCGGCGCGGGCGGCTGCTGCTGATCACTGGCCGCGGGCTTCTGCTCCGGACTACCGGAAGTCGAACTGGCCGGCGGTTGCTGGCCCACCGCCGCTAGAACCAGGACCAGCGCCAGGGGGAAGGTCATCAAGCTGCGTCGCATGGCGAATCCTCCAAGACGACCTGTAGATATCAGGTCAAGTGCCAAACCCCGGAAGCCATTGGATTCCACTAACCCGTTTGTTTTGAACGCATTGCCTTCATGGCCCAGTACCCAGGCGAGGTAGGAAGTCGCCATACCAAGTAATTTCGCCATACAAGCTGCTATAAACATTCGGACCACGGTTCACAGGAGCCCGCATCCGATGCCTTCCTCGCTTCGCCTCCGCACTGCCCGCCTTGGTCTCTTTCTTGCCGTGCTGGTGGTTCTGGCCGCGCCTGGCTTGCCGGCACAGACCACCGCCCTCCCCTCCGCCCGGCTGGAGCCACAGCGCCGGGAGCAGTATTCCGACCTGGCAGTGCGCTGGATGCAGGAGTACCTGCAGGTGGACACCACCAATCCGCCCGGCAACGAACTGCGCGCCGCCACCTTCCTGAAGAAGATCTTCGAGCAGGAGGGCATCGAGAACCAGGTCTTCGAGTTCGCTCCCGGGCGCGCCGACATCTGGGCGCGGGTGCGGGGCAGCGGAGCGCGGCGGCCGCTGATCCTGCTCAACCACATGGACGTGGTGACCAGCGACCCGCATCGCTGGCGCGTGCCTCCCTTCAGCGGCACCATCGTGGACGGCTCCCTCTACGGCCGCGGCGCCCAGGACATGAAGAACGAAGCCCTGGCGCAGTTGCTGGTCATGGTCATGCTCGAGCGCGAGCACATCCCCCTGGACCGCGACGTCATCTTCCTGGGCACCGCCGACGAGGAAGTGGACAGCGCGGGCACCGACTGGATGATCCATCATCAGCGCGAGCTTCTGGGCCACGCCGAGTACCTGCTGACCGAGGGCGGCGAGAACCTGCTGCGCGACGACGGGCGCGTGGCCTATGTCGGCATCGACACCGCCGAGAAGGTGCCCTTCTGGCTGCACGTGGTGGCGCACGGCAAGCCCGGCCACGGCTCCCGCCCCCTGGAAGACTCCGCCCCCAACCGCCTGGTGCGCGCCCTGGCCCGCATCCTCGCGCATCCCACCGAGCTGAAGGTCACTCCCGGGGTGGCGGAGTTCCTGCGCGACATGGCGCCCTACCAGCAGGGCCCGCGGGCGCGCTGGTTCGCCGACCCCGCCGCCGCCCTCAAGGACCCGCGCTTCCGCGCCGAGGTGGAGCGCGATGAGTCGCTGAACTACCTGCTGCGCAACACCCTCAGCCTGACCATGCTGGGCGGCTCGCAGCAGACCAACGTCATCCCCGGGCAGGCCTGGGCCAACCTGGACGTGCGCCTGCTGCCCGGCGAGGACCCGCAGCGCTTTCTGGAGGGCATCCGGCGGGTGGTCGCGGATCCCCAGGTGACGGTGGAGCCGCTGTCCTCCACCTTCCTGGCGGCCAACTCCTCCTCCACCGACAGCGAACTGTTCCGCGAGATCCAGAAGGTGGCGGCGCATTACTTCCCGGGGGCGCCGGTCACGCCCCGCCTGACCAGCGGCTACGACGAGAACCAGCGCTACCGCCAACTGGAGATGGTGTGCTACGGCTTCTCGCCCTACACGGCCACCTCGGAGGAATCGGACACCGAGCACGGCGACAACGAGCGCATCCGCGTGGAGGAGGTGCGGCGCGGCTACCGCGTGCTCTACGAGGTGGTGGTGGGCGTGGCCGGGGCCCGCTGAAACCCGCCGCGAGGGAGCTTCTCTTGGCGGCGTCCGCAGGCGTAGGATAGCTCTGTTGTTTCCCTCCCCTCTGGCCAGAACGAGGAGCCGCAGTGGGACGCAGAGGAACCAAGCGGGGGATGCCGGCCAAGGCAAAACCCGGAGCCGTTGCCGACAAGCTGCTGGAGGCGCCGCAGGCGGGCTCGCGCCTGCGCAGCCTGGACGATCCCGACAGCCTGCGCGCGCTGGTGCGCAATCTCAAAGAGGGCATGTACATCACCAACGCCCACGGCGAGATCCTGGACGCCAACCCCGCCTTCCTGGAGATGATGGGCGTCCACTCCCTGGAGGAACTGCGCTCCTTTAATGCCCGCGACTTCCTGGTGGAGCCCGAGGTCCGCGCCCACGAGCTGGAGCTGCTGGCCACGGAAGGCTCGGTGCGGGAGTTCGAATTGCGCATCCGCCGTCCCGACGGGCAGATCCGCACCGTGCTCGACACCGCCTACGCCGACCACGATCCCCACACCGGCCAGCAGCTCTACTACGGCATCCTGGTGGACATCACCCTGCGCAAGCTGCTGGAGGCGCAACTGGTGGAGCAGAGCATCCGCGACCCGCTCACCGGGTGCTTCAACCGGCGCTATCTCACCGAGTTCGAGAGCCGGGCGCGGCGCAGCCGCCACTCCTGGGGCTGCATCATCCTCGACATCGACCATTTCAAGCGCTACAACGACCAGCACGGCCACCAGGCCGGGGACCAGGTGCTGATCCGCATCAGCCGCTTCCTCATGCGGCAGACGCGCGCGGAGGAAGGCGTGGTGCGCATGGGCGGCGACGAGTTCCTGGTGCTGCTGACGGCCGCCGACGCGGGCCGGGTAGAGAGCGCCGCCCTCCGCCTCAAGACCACGGCCGCACAAGAAGGCCTGGCGCCCTTCTCGGTGGGCTGGGCGGTGCGCGAGGGCGGCGAGCGCCTGGAGAAGACCATCAACCGCGCCGATGCCCGCCTGCTCACCAGCCGCAGCCATCGCCGCGAGGCCGCCGAAGAACGCCGCGGCCGCGCCGTCAAACGCGACCGCCGCCGCCGCGGCTGATCAGAAGTCAGGGGTCAGGAGTCAGCAAACCCAAATCACCCGATCACCCGATGGGATAGCCCCCTCCCCCGGTCCGGTCTAAGCAAGAAAAGCCTGCTGCCGCGCGGGAGCCGCGGCAGCAGGCTGGTTGGTCACGTCTTCCGGGAACGCTAGGCCGCCTTGGCGGCCTGGCGGCGCATCTGTTCCATGAACTGGCGCATGGCCGCCAGGTGCCCCGGGGAGCGGGCTTCGATCCACTTCTCGAAGCGCTGCGCGGTCTGTTCCAGGTTCTCCAGGAAGTGCGGGTCCGCGAAGCGCTTGCGGCCTTCCGCGAGGATGGGTTTGACCCGCTCCCAGACCCCGAAGAACTCGCCGCTGGTCTCGAAGAACAGGTCTTCGTGGAGCAGACCGTAGTTGAGCAGGGCGCAGGCCTGGTCCCAATAGCTCCACACCATCATGGCGTTGGTGCCGCCCTCGCTGCCGGGAGGGGCGATGCGCATGGCGTCGTCGAGCGTGTCCACAAAGTAGTTCTTGAAATACCAGTCGCGGGCCTGGCGGAGGCGGGCCTCGCGGCGCAGGTCATAGAGCTGGAGATGGAGTTGGGCTTGTTCGTGGGTGGGCTTGCTTGCCATGGTGTCTCCTTCCTGTGGTTGGCTGGTGGGTGGTTTGCCGGTTAGGAAGCAGTCATGAAGCCGGCCATGCGGGGACCGGCCAATGCAGGTTTAGACGCGCGGGCGTGGCGCTGGGAACGAAATAATTTTCAAAGGCGGGAGGCTGCCCCGGCGCATGACCCAGGGCGGGACGTCCTCGCGACTGCCGGCGGGACGCCGGCGCTACCCCTGCTTCCCGCCCAGCAGCTTGCGGTGCTGCTTGACGATGAAGGGGTCGGTCATGCCGGCAATGTAGTCGCAGACCACGCGCGGCAGGGGCTCCTGCCGGGCCTTCTCCTGATAGCCGGCGGGCAACGTCTCCGGCCGCGCCAGCCAATGCTCGAACAATTCCCGGATCACCCGCTCGGCCTGCTGTTTTTCCGGGTCGAGGCGCGGGCTGAAGTAGAGGCTCTGGTAGAGGAACTCCTTGGCGGCGCGGCGCTCGGCTTCGACCGCGTGGCTGAAGGCGGCCAGGCGCTCAGGATGGCGGCGCACGTCTTCCACCGACTGCGCGCCCGCGGCGGCCACCCGCACGCGCGTGTTCTCGATCAGGTCGGTGACCATGCGGTCGATCAGCCGCTTCAGCGCCTCGTTGAACTTCAGCTTCTCGGGGGCGCCGGGATATTTCTTCTGCACCTCGCGGTAGAGGCGGTCGAAGACCTCGACCCCATCGCGGATGCGGCGCAGGGTAAGCAGGCGGGACTCCAGGCCGTCGTCCAGGTCGGCGGTGTTGTAGGCGATCTCGTCGGTGAGGTCGATGAGCTGGGCCTCCAGCGGCGGGCGCTGCTCGAGCAGGTACTCGGCCAGGTCGGGGAAATCCTGCGCGCGGTAGTCGCGGGAGTGCTTGACGATGCCCTCGCGCACCTCGAAGGTCAGGTTCAGGCCGCGGAAGGCAGCGTAGCGCGATTCGAAGTCCTCGACGATGCGCAGGGCGTGCAGGTTGTGGTCGAAGAAGGAGCCGTGGGCGCGCATGGCCGCGTCCAAAGCCTGCTCCCCGGCGTGCCCGAAGGGAGGATGGCCGAGGTCGTGGGCCAGGGCCAGCGCCTCCACCAGGTCCAGGTTCAGCCCCAGGGCGGCGGCGATGGTGCGCGAGATCTGCGAGACCTCGATGGTGTGGGTCAGCCGGTTGCGGAAGTGGTCGGAGTGGCGGCGGGTGAAGACCTGGGTCTTGCTCTCCAGGCGGCGGAAGGCGCGGGCGTGGACCACGCGGTCGCGGTCGCGCTGGAAGTCGTTGCGGTAGGGGTGCGCGGGCTCGGGATGGCGGCGCCCGCGCGATTCCTCCACTCTGACCGCATACGGGGCGAGCATGGAGAGAGTCTAAACCCAGTGGATAGTGGATAGTGAATAGTGGATAGAAAGGCGGGCGCGTGGAGCGAGGGCGGGACGCCCCGCGACAGCCGGCGGGACGCCGGCGCTCCTATTCACTATCCACGATCCACTATTCACTATTCACTTGCTGTTCGGGTTCTGCTGGGCGAGGCGGACCTTGGTGGACTCCAGTTTTTTCTGCACCCGGGCCACGTCGCCGGAGTCCACGTCGGCGGAGTTGGACTTGCCCCACTCCGCCAGCGCCCGCTCCCAGTGGGCGACGGCCTGGCGCAGGTCGCCCTTCTTCTCGTACACCTCCGCCATGTGGTCCTGGATGGTGCCGTCGTTGCCCATGCGCTCGGTGGCCTTGCGCAGGTTCTGTTCCGCCAGGTCGTAGTTGCCCAGCTTGAAGTAGGCCCAGCCCAGCGAGTCCAGGTAGGCGCCATTCTCCGGCTCCAGCCGCACCGCTTTCTGGATGTAGCCCAGGGCCTCTTCCAGGCGCAGGCCGCGGTCGGCCAGCATGTAGCCCAGGTAATTGAGGGCGGCGGCGTTGCGGGGATCGCCGGCGATCACCTTCTTGAACATCTCCTCGGCCAGGTCGTACTTCTTCTGGCGCTCGTAGAGCGAGCCCCAGAGGAAGTTGTCGTAGTCGCGGTCGTCGGGGCGGGAGGCCAGGGCGTCGGCCTTGCGCAGGGCGGCTTCGGCGTCTTCCCAGCGCTTCAGGCGGCTGTACAGGGTGGTCAAGGTGATGTAGACCTCGCGGTCGTCGGGCGTGCCCTGGAGCAGGGCCTTGACCTGGGCGACAGCGGCGTCGGCCTGGCCCGCGTCGGCCATCTGCGCGGCCAGCACCATCTTGAGGGTGCGGTCCTGGGGCAGCTTGGCCACCGCTTCCTGGGCCGCGGCCATGGCCAGGTTCCACTGCTTGGCGTCGCGGTAGAGTTCGACGATCTCCTGGTAGGCGCGGGAAGCGTTGTCGTCGCCCAGCTCCAGCATCCTGCGGAAGGCGTCCACCGCCTGCTGCGGCTGGTTCATCTCGCGGTAGACATTCCCCAGCCGCTCCAGGAAGATGGCGCGGTTGGCGCGATCGGCGGAGCTATAGCTGCCGTCGGCCTTGGCGGTCTGGTCGAGCAGGGTCTGCAGTTTCTGCGCCGCCTCCGGGAAGCGCCCCTCGCTGTCGTAGACCAGGGCCATGTTGTAGGGAACCTCCAGCGAGCCCGGAGCCAGCGACTCCACCTTCTTCAGGTTGTCGAGGGCGGCGTCGAACTGCCCGGTGCGGCGGTAGATCTCGGCCAGGCGCAGGTAGGCCTGGGCATCCTGGGGATCGGCCTCGGCGATGGCCTTGTACTGCTCCAGGGCGGCATCCATCTGGCCGTCGTTGAGCAGGTTCTGGGCCAGGCCGCGGAGGGCGTCCAGGTTGTCGTGGTCCAGCTCGACGGCCTTGCGGTAGGCCTCGACCGCGCGCGGGTAGTCCTTTTGCTGCTCGTAGGTGTAGCCCAGGGTGGCGTAGATCTTGGGAGAGCGGGCCGCCTCCGGCACCGCGGTCAGGATCTGGATGGCGCGCGCGTAGTCGCCCTCTTCGTTGTAGAGCAGGGCGAGGTTGCTGACCGCCTCTTCGGAGTCGGGCTGGGCCGCGACCGCGGCCTTGAACTCACTCTCCGCCGCGGCCGTGTTGTTGTTCAGGCGGTAGAGCCGTCCCAGCAGAAGATGGTTCTCGGCGGTGGGCTCCAGGCGCACGATCTCCTGGTACTGCTCCAGGGCCAGGCGC
>DATIWW010000443.1:0-7015 GCA_035519175.1 Terriglobales bacterium | reverse complement strand
TGAACTCCCCGGGCTCGGCCAGGCGCGCGCCTCGCTCCAGGCACAGCTCCACCACGCGGCGCAGCACCACGGGCGCGCCGTGGGCGGAGATCTCGACCACGTCGTCGGTGGTGTAGGAGTGCGGCTTCTGGAAGAAGGTGACCACCACCTCGTCGAGGCGCTCGCCCGACGCGGGTTCCACCAATTCGCCGAAGAGGGCGCGCTGCGGCTCCAGCGCGCTCTTCAGGCGCAGCAGCGGCGCAGCGACCGCGCGCGCCTCCGGCCCCGACAGCCGCACCACCCCGAGGCCGCCGCGCCCCGGCGGCGTGGACACGGCCACGATGGTGTCGTCCAGATGCACGAGGGGATTATATGAACACAGGGGGCGGCGGGGATTTGTAATTGGTGATTTGTAATTTGCAAAGTCAACCCACGAAGGCGGGGCAGGAAATTCCAAATCACAAATTTCAAATTACCAATGCTAGGAGACCGTGGGCCTGCGCCCATTGTCGGCGGGCATGCCGCCCTGGGTCACGCCGCGCTGCTTCTCCAGGCGCGCGAAGCCGGCCTGCATCTGCTCGTAGACGCGGTCGATCTTGTTGTGCAACTGCGCCACTTCCAGCTCCGCCTTGAGGTTGACTTCGTAATCCAAGTCGGCCTTCAGCCGGTCCTTCGCCGCCTGCCGGTTCTGGCTCATCATGATCACCGGGGCCTGCAGCGCCGCCAGCATGGAGAGGAAGAGGTTGAGCAGGATGTAGGGATAGGGATCGAAGGGATGGAGGGCGAGCAGCACCGTGTTGGTCACCACCCAGGCCACCAGCACGCCCGCGAAGGTGATGATGAAGGTCCAGGAGCCGCCAAAGGTGGCCACGCGGTCGGCCACGCGCTCGCCCAGGGTCAGCCGCTCCTCCTCCTCGACGTTGAGGTTGCGGGTGACGTGGGTGCGCAGCAGTTCGTCGGTGGTGCGCAGCCGCCGCCCCATCACCGTGAGCAGGTCGAGGGCGGCGTGAGGATGGTGGGTGACCAGGTCGAGCAGGTTCTCGCGGTCCAGGGTGAAGCAGTCGGTCTCCTCCACCGCCACCGCGGTGGCGGTGCGCGGCCCACCATCGAACAGCGAGATCTCCCCGAAGACGTCGCCCGCCTGGTTCTCCCCCAGGATGATCTTGGAGCCCTCCGTGTCCTCGGAATAGACCTGGACCGCGCCTTGGCGCACGATGAAGAGGGCGTCGCCGGGGTCCCCGAAGGAGAAGATGGTTTCGCCCTTGTCGAAGTGGCGCTCGTCCAGCAGGCCGCCCAGCGTGGTCCGCTCCTGCGGATCGAGCAGCGCGAACATGGGGATCTCGGAGAGCAGCGTAATGTCAGCCGACATTCTTTCCCCCACCCCTGCCTCTCGCTTGGGGGCATCATGCCAAGTTATGCGGCCCCGCGCAATAGCGAGAGAGGAATCTGTAATCTGCAAAATGGCGGGGAAGAAGGCACCTCGAGAAATTACAAATCACCAATTGCAAATTACAAATGGCTCAGCGCCGCCGGGAGAAGCTGGGGGTGGACGCCGGGGGCTTGCCCTTGTAGTCCTTGGGATAGAGCACGACGTGGCGGCGGCCGGGCTCGCCGTCGCTCTCGGTGCGCAGGTCCGCCTCCTCGCGCAGGGCCAGGTGCACGATGCGGCGCTCCCGCGAGGACATGGGGCTGAAGGCGTAGGGCACGCCCGTCTTGCGCACCTTCTCCGCCGCCACCGACGCGGCCAGACGCAACTCCTCCACCCGCGCCGCCTTGAAGCCCTTGCAGTCGAAGCTGATCTTCTCGTGCTCCTCGGTCTCCAGGTGGAGCACGCGGATGGCCAGGTGCTCGAAGGCGCGCAGCAATTCCGCCCCGCGCTCCAGCACCAGGGCGCTGTCGGCTCCGCCCAGTTCCACCAGGATCTCGGGACGCTCCCAGTCGCGGTCCTCGGGCAAGGGCGGGTCCACGGTGATGCGGTATTTCAGGCGGAAGCCGCCCTGGGCCAGCAGCATCTTCAGCAATTCGTCGATCTTGTGGGCGGCGGCGACTTTGTCGGGGATTGGCAAGTTCTCAGTTCCCGGTTCCCGGTTCCCAGTTCGAGCCGGTCATTATAACGACTCCCTCTTCTCGGCGGCCCCGGCAATCTCGGCGGTGAGTCATTTCTTCCGCTTGTTCAGGTGCTCGCGCATCTCGCGCCCGTATTTGGTGTTGTTCAGCCAGGTCTGCTGCGCCCACCCGATGAGCTGGCTGGCCGCCCAGTACAGGCACAGCCCGGAGGGGAAGTTCCAGGCGATGAAGCCCATCATCACCGGCATCATGATGGTCATCATCTTCTGCTGCATGGGGTCCATGCCGGCGGTAGGCGTGACCTTCTGCATGATGAACATGGTCACCACGATGCCGATGGGCAGGATGTGCCAGGGATCGGCCGCGGACAGGTCGTGGATCCACAGCCAGTGCGCCTGGCGCAGCTCGATGGCCACCCCCAGCACGGTGTAGAAGGGCCACAGGAAGAACAGCGAGAGCACCATGGGCAGGCAGCCGCCCAGGGGGTTGGCGCCCTCCCGCTTCATCAGCTCGTTGACCTCCTGCTGCATCTGCTGGCGCTTGGGGTCGGTGATCTTGTACTTCTTGTAGCGCTCCTGGATGGCCTTCATCTGCGGCTGGATCTTCTGCATCTTCAGCGCCGACTTCATGCTGGAGAGCTTCAGCGGCAGCAGGCCCACGTTGATGATCACCGTCAGGATCACGATGGCCCAGCCCCAGTTGGCCACCCAGTGGCGGTAGGTCCACTTCAGCCAGAGGAAGAGCGGCTTGGCGATGAAGCTGAGGTAGCCGAAGTCCACCAGGTCGCGCAGATCGTCGCCCGCCGCCACCGGCACGCTCTGCAGCACGTCCATGTCCTTGGGGCCGACGAAGAGGCGCGCCCGCGTGAGCCCGCCGGCGTCGCCCACCGCCACCCCCAGCACCGGCACCTCCACCGTCTCCTTGGGATCGGGCTTCTCCAGGTCCTTGGGGATCTTGATGCTCTCGTGCAGGGTGATGAGGGCGGCGCTGGCCGGGTCGGCGGGCAGGAAGACGGCGGCGAAGTACTGGTCGGCGGCCCCCGCCCACTCCAGCGGGCCGTGCACGGTGTTGCCCCCGGAGATCTTCTTGGGCGCCAGCCGCTGCACCTTGAAGTCGGACTGCCAGTCCAGCGTGCCCTTGGCGTAGGTGTCGGGGGTGGTCTGGTCGCCGAAGCCCGGCGGCCACGCGGGATAGGCCTGCACCCGCTGCCCCGCTTGCGTCACCGCGGTCTCCACCCGCACCACGTAGCTGTGGTCGAAGCGGAACTGCTTGCGCACCACGAGGTCACCCTCGCTGTAGAGGAACATCAGCTCGACCGGCGCATCCTCCACCGCCTTGGGTGCGCGCGTCATCTGGTCGCACCGCGCGTTGGGAGGGCAGGGCGCCACAGCCTGTACCACGAACAGCGCGTTGTTCAGCCGGGTGCGCAGCCCGGCATCGTAGGTCCACAGCGAGAGCGGGGAGCCGTATTGCGGCGCCGCGGTGGCGTTCACCAGCTCCAGCGGCTGGCCCTTGTCGTCCTTGTACTTCTTCAGGATCCACGACTTCACCAGCGCCCCGCGGTTGTTGAAGGTGATCTTGTAGAGATCGTTCTCGACCACGACCTGCGACTCCGCCGTGGCTTGCTGCGCCGGGAGGGCCGGCGAAGGCGCGCTCGGCACGGCGGGAGGCGGCGCGGCCGCGGGCTGCGGCTGGGTCGCGGGCGGCTTGGCCGCCGGCTGGGGCCCGTACTTGTTCAGCAGCGGCTGCGCGATCAGGATGATCAGCAGCGTCAGCGCGAAGGCCAGGATCAGGTTGCGCTGCATCCCGGAGTCTTGCTGCGGTCCTTGTTGGAAGTCGCCGTTCAACGCCTTTTCCCTTGGGCGAGTGGAACCGGATCGTAGCCGCCGGCCGCGAAAGGATGGCAGCGCAGCACCCGCCACGCCGCCTTCAGCCCCCCGCGCACCGCGCCGTAGCGCGCCACCGCCTCCATGGCGTACTCCGAGCAGGTGGGGGTGTAGCGGCAGGCGGGCGGCAGCAGCGGCGAGAGCAGCAGCTTGTACCCGCGCAGCAGGAAGAGCACGATGGCCTTCATCCCCCCGCCCCTCCCGCTTCGTTTTCTGTCCGACGACTGGCTGCTGGCGACTGGCGACCGATCTTCTCGAATGCCCCCGCCACTTCCTCGAGCAGCGCCGGAAACTCCGCCGCGAGCAGCGACTTCTTGGGATTGATGACCACGTCGACGGGGGTGGCCAGCGTGCCCAGGTGGGCGCGCACGGCCTCGCGCAGGCGCCGCTTCATGCGGTTGCGGACCACCGCTCCGCCCAGGGCGCGGCCCACGGTGAAGCCCACGCGCGCCCCGCCCTCGCCGCGGAAGAGATAGAAGACGGTCATGTGGGCGGCGAAGTGGCGACGGCCCTCCTGGTAGACGCGCTGGAAGTCGGCGTGGCGCAGCAGGCGCGCGGCCCGCCCGAAGCGGCGGCGCGGGCGTGCGGCGGAGGGCGGACGGCGGTGGGAAGCGGCGGTCACGGCAAAGGGTGGGTGGCCGGCTCGTCCCGCAAGCGGGCGGCGGCCTGCGATCATCCTACTCGCGGAAGCCGGGCTTCACCGAGACCCGCTTGCGCCCCTTGGCGCGGCGCCGGCTCAGCACCTTGCGCCCGCCCTTCGACTTCATGCGGGCACGGAAGCCGTGCGTCTTGGATCGGTGGCGGCGGTTGGGTTGAAAAGTGCGCTTCGGCATCTTGGAATCCGGGCTCCTGACTGGATTATTTCGGGGTGAGCAATCTCTGAGTATATCGGAAGGCCCCGCCGTTTGTCAGGCGCCCGCCGCCAGGGAAGTCTTAACCACAGAGGACAGGGAGGACACAGAGGAAAAGCCAGATCCATCAGTCCCGCTCTGCGGGACAGCAGAACCCAGCCCGGCACGTCAGTGCCGGGTCAGCGCCAGGAAGCCGCTTCGAGTCCCGACAGGGACGGCACCTAATCGTCGGCCTCCGCCGGCCCGGGCCCGGCCGCGGCCGGCTCCGCCGCGAACCACCCCCGCGTCCGGTTGCACACCCCGCACACCGAGAGCATCACCGGCACCTCCACCAGCACGCCCACCACCGTGGCCAGGGCCGCCCCCGAGCCCGCTCCGAAGAGGGCGATGGCAGTCGCCACCGCCAGCTCGAAGAAGTTGCTGGCCCCGATGAGTGCGCCCGGGGCCGCAACGGCGTACGGCACGCGCAGCCGGTGCATCAACGTGTAGGCCAGCCCGGCGTTGAAGTACACCTGCAGCAGGATGGGCACAGCGATCAGCACCACGTGGAAGTAGCGTCCGGTCAGGTTGTCGGCCTGGAAGGCGAAGATCAGCACCAGCGTGGCCAGCAGCGCGCCGATGGTGAGGGGAGCCAAGCGCGGCAGCAGGCGCTCGAAGCCTTCACGTCCGCGCCGCCGCAACAGCCAGGCGCGCAATCCCGAGCCCACCGCCAGCGGGATCACGATGAAGGCCACCACCGAGTACAGCAGCACCAGGAAGGGAACCTGCAGCGACGACGCCCCGCTCACCAGGAAGCGCACCAGGGGCGCGAACAGGAAGAGCATGATCAGGTCGTTGAGCGAGACCTGCACCAGGGTGTAGGCGGGATCGCCGCGGGTGAGGTGGCTCCATACGAAGACCATGGCGGTGCAGGGCGCGGCCGCCAGGATGATGCAGCCGGCGATGTACTGGTCGGCCTGGGCGGGCGCGATCCACCCCGCGAAGACGTGCCGGAAGAACAGCCACGCGATCAGCGCCATGGAGAAGGGCTTCACCAGCCAGTTGACGAACAGGGTCACCAGCAGGCCGCGCGGCTTCTGCCCCACGTGCAGGATGGAGCCGAAGTCCACCTTCATCATCATGGGGACGATCATCAGCCAGATGAGCACGGCGATAGGCAGGTTGACTTGGCTGCCGCGGCCAAACTCCAGCGCGCGCAGCCCTTGCACCAGGCCGGGCGCCAGCTTGCCCAGCGCCAGCCCCGCCAGCATGCACAGCCCCACCCAGGCGGTCAGGTAGCGCTCGAAGAAGCCCAGTCGCGCCCGGGAGCTATCAGCCACGGGCGCTCGCCCCGGCCCGGAGTCTTCCCACGGGAACGAACGGCGGCGCCTCGCCCAGGGTGCAGGAGCCGTCGCGCAGGGCATGGCGCAGCCGCTCCCGGTCCTCGCGCAGGGAATCGTCGCCCTGGAAGGCCAGCCGTAAGAACTCGAAGAGCAGCTTGCGCTTCCCCTTGGCCTCGGCCAGGCGGTAGAAGACGCGGAAGCCGTCGCGGCGGTCCAGCACCAGCCCGGCGTGCTTGAGGTAGGTGAGATGGCGGGAGACGTTGGGCTGCGAGGCGGCGAGCACGTACTGCAGGTCGCAGCCGCACAGCTCGCCCGCCAGCAGCAGGTTGAGCAGGCGCAGGCGGGTCGCGTCGGCGAGCCCCTTGAACCAGTTCTCCAAGTCCGGCATAAATTCTATATTCGCATAGACGAATAGAGTTGTGCTAGGATTTTCTTCCTCCAGGAGAGGGAAGATGAAAGGCCTCTACCACGTCCTGTTCCTGTGCACCGGCAATTCCGCGCGCTCCATCATGGCGGAGGCCATCCTGAACCTCCGGGGAAGGCCCACCTTCCGCGCCTACAGCGCCGGCAGCCATCCCACCGGGAAGGTGCGGCCGGAGGCCCTGCGCCAGCTCGAGACCGCCCACCTTCCCACCCAGGGTCTGCGCAGCAAGTCCTGGGATGAGTTCGCCCTGCCCGGCGCCCCGAAGCTCGATTTCGTCTTCACCGTCTGCGACCACGCCGCCAAGGAGCTCTGCCCCATCTGGCCGGGGCAGCCGCTCACCGCGCATTGGGGTGTGCCCGACCCGGCGGCGGTGCAGGGGAGCGACGCCGAGGTGCAGCGGGCCTTTCGCGAGGCGTTCCTCACCCTGGACCGCCGCATCGGGTTGTTCCTCTGCCTCCCGCTGGCCAAGCTCGACAGCCTGGTGCT
>DATIWW010000442.1:0-2044 GCA_035519175.1 Terriglobales bacterium | reverse complement strand
ATAGACGTTCTGAGCAACCACGCGCGGTGCGCGCCTTTGGAGAAAGCGGAGGATGCGCCGTGCGGAGCACTCGCTTCAGCGGGCCGTGGGGAATTTGGCCAGCTTGCGCTGCAGGGAGCGCCGGTGGATGCCCAGGGCCTGGGCCGCTGCCGTGACGTTGCCGTTGCAATCCATCAATACGCGATTGATGTGCTCCCACTCCACCCTGGCCAGGGTCGGCGGCGGGCGGGCCGGGGATTCCCGACTGTTCTGGTCCGTGAGCGCTCGGGTCACTTCATCCGCATCCACGGGCTTGGTCAGATAGTCGCTGGCCCCCAGTCGTACCGCCTCCAGGGCCGTGGCGATGCTTCCATAGCCGGTCAGCACCACCACACGTGCCCCGGGCGCGGCGGTCTTCACGCTGCGTACGACGTCGAGGCCGTTCATGTCCGGGAGCCGCAAGTCCACCACAGCGAAGTCCACGGACTCGCGGTTGGCAGACGCAAGCGCCGCTGCTCCGGTGGCGGCCTCGCTCACGGCGAATCCACGCGCAGCCATGGCCCGGGCCAGCCTCGATCGCAGCGCATCGTCGTCGTCGACCAACATCAACCGGGGAGCCGGGCTCCCGCTCATGCCGGAAGCTCCAACCGAACCTCGGTTCCCTGCCCGAGCGTCGAGCGGAGCTGCAAGGCGCCGCCCACGTCCTTCGCGAAACGATCGGCCAGGAATAGTCCCAGGCCGAGACCAGCCCCCGGTGGCTTGGTGGTGAAGAAAGGCTCGCGTGCACGCGCCAAGGTCGACGCGTCCATGCCGTGCCCCTGATCGCGCACGCTGACGGCCTCCACGCCTTCCCCGCTGCTGGCGTCGATGACGATTGGCTTGTCCGGCTGTGACGCCTCGATGGCGTTCCGGACGAGATTCCCCAACACCTGGACGAAGGCCGTGCGCGGCAGGAACACCTTCACGGTCTCTGCCGTTGGCGTGATCGCGATACGCTCGCGCATGCTGTGCGGAAGCTCCGAGGTAGCCGCGCCCAGGGCTTCGGCCAGACGCATGGGGCTCGGGGCCTCGCCCTCCACGGCGCCCGCATGCCCGCGCAGCTCGTCGAGAAGGCGGCGGCAACGGTCCACCTCGCTGCGGATGAGGCGCGCATCGTCCGCCCACTGTTCCTGCTGAACCTGGACAGCGGCGCGCTCCAGCTCCTTGGCGGTGACCGCGATGGTCGCCAGCGGCGTTCCCATCTCGTGCGCCGTGCCGGCGGCGAGCACCGTGATGTTGGCCAGGCGTTCGTTCCGGTCGGCCCGCGCCCGGGCCTCCACCAAATCCGCTTCGCGCGCTCGCAAGGTGCGCATGACTGACGAGACGAAGGTCACCACCAAGGCAGACACCGCGATGAAGGCGAAATACATGCTCCAGAGGTGTTGCCGGAGATCCGACGCGGCGCCGTGCATGTGCGCATGCGAAGCATGCCCTGAAGCCGGCGACAGCAGGAAGAGAAGTGCGTAGAGACCGGCGGCAACCCCAGTAGCCGTCCAGCCATGCTTGGGTCCGAGGAGCACGCACGCCAACGTGAGGTAGACCGGGTAGAGAACCGTGAACGGGTTGGAAGGCCCTCCGCAAAGGCCAAGCGCCACAGTGAGCAGAACCAGGTCGCCAAAGATGAGCGCGCTGAGAATGGTCCGGGCGCTCTCCCCTCGCCGCCATTTCCCAGCAAAGATCCCGGGCAGCATGGCCATGACGGAAAGTCCCGCCAGCAGCCAGATGGGCACCGTCGGAAGGAGCGGTCCGGCTGCAGCGATCGCGGCGATCTGGCAAGGCGCCATCCACCATCGAATACGCAGCCAGCGATCCAGGCCGACCAAAAGGGCTTGAGAGGTCGGGCTGTCGTTGTCGCTGGCGGTTGGCATGGGCGGGCGCCTGGACTTGGATGCCGACTCACCCAGTCTAGTGACACAACGCCTTGCTGCGAGGAAACGCCACGCTGATTCTCGGCAAATCGTGCGCCAGACACTGGGCGCGGCGGCGGGCGCGTAGGCAATTTGACCGCCCTCTTCGTGTCCGCGCA
>DATIWW010000441.1:0-4043 GCA_035519175.1 Terriglobales bacterium | reverse complement strand
TCTGCCTGATGCTGGCCCCGCTCGCCCGCGTCCTGGAGCTCGACCTCACCACCGGCTTCAGTCCTGTCCGGCTGGGCCTGCTGTTGGCGGGCGCCGGCCTGCTGAGCTGGCTGGCTGCCTGGAGACTGTGGCGGCCGCCCTCCCCATAGGGCCTTCCCGTTCCCGAGGCCTGCATTTGACCCTTGCCCCCGAAACGTCATACCCTTGCGCCCCCAGGAGGGATTCCATGGCTCAGAAAGTGATCGAGGTGGTAGGGGTCTCCAAGGACAGCTTCGCCAGGGCCGCCGACAACGCGGTGGCCGAAGCCGCTCGTACCGTGCGCGGCCTCAAGTGGGTCCGCATCGGGGAGTTGGAGATGAAGCTCGACGGCAAGAAGATCGCGGAGTACCGCGTCACCGCCCGCATCTACTTCGACATCGAGTCCTAGGCCGAGCGCCGCACCAGCAGCAACGACTGGTCGTCGGCGGGCTTGCCGTGGCGCAGCGCCGCCGCCGTGATGGCCGTCCAGATCCGCTCCAGGGACTCCGGCGCGTGCCCGGCCAGGGCCGCCTTCACTCCAGCCAGTCCGAACTCCTCCCCGGCCCTGTTCTCCACCTCCAGCAGGCCGTCGGTGATGAGCACGAACACGTCCCCGGGCTCGCCTTGCAGCGAGCCCACGTCGAAGGGGCTGTGCTCCAGGATGCCCACCGGAAGGTTGGGACACTCCAGCTCCGTGATCTGCCCGCTGGCGGCGTGGTAGTGCAGGATGGGCGGATGCCCGGCCAGCGAGTACTCCCAGCCCTGCTCGCTCCCCGCCAGGTAGGCCAGGGTGACGAACATGTTGGGCTTCTTCAGGGGATAGAGCACGGTGTTGAGCCGCGGCAGCAGTTCCGCGCTGCTCCCCCCGGAGGTGAGCTGCATGCGCGCCGCGCTCTTCACCATCCCCATGACCACGCCCGGCGCCACTCCGTGTCCGGAGACGTCGGCGATGTAGGCTACCCAGCCGTGCTGGCCTTCCACCACGTCCACCAGGTCGCCGCCCACCTCGCCCGAGGGCTGCGAGCGCCCATAGAACTCCCAGCCTCCGATCTGCGCCTCCACCGGCGGCACCAGCCCTTTGTGGATCTCCGCCGCCAGCTCCATCTCTGCCTGCACGCGGAAGTGGCGCCGGCCCTCGGTGATGGCGAAATATAAGAAACTCACGTAGGCCAGCACCATCACGGCCACCACCCCCACCCCGTCCAACTGCAGACGCGACGCGGTCGCGGCGATGGCGGCAGCGTTCATCTGGCTGGGCGGAGTGGCGCTGGGAAGCCGACGGGCTAGAACGTTGGTGAGCAGGAACTGGGTGACGAAGACGGGCGCCGCCACCATCCAGAAGCGGCCGCGCAGCCGGAAGCCTGACAGGGCGTACAGGACCGCGAAGCCGCCCGACATCCCCACCGCCAGCGCCAGCCGTAGGACCGGCTGCCGGCCCATCGCCAGCACGTCATCGATGAACCCGATGCTGCTGAAGAGAAAAAAGACGCCGGCGAAAAACAGCCCCTTCGCCCGCAGGGGCGCGTGCTTCCAGGGATCTTGGGGGTTTCGCATCCGGGCACGCAGCCTACCACACCCAAGAGGCAGCCGTCAGCCCCCGGCTCCCCGGGGCGGCAGGCGGCCGCCTTCCCGCATCTTATTGTGTGGGCCCGGGTTTACACTGGGTGTAGGGACCCAGGTTCGAGCCAGTGGCCCCGCAGTAAGGGGGACGAACCCATGGTGCTTTCCAGGCGAACCACGGTGGCCCTGGTGGTAGGGCTGCTTCTTCTGTTGGTGCCGGCGGCCTCGGCGCAGCACCGCCGCGTCGTCGTGCGCCCCCTCAATCCGTACTTCTACTACAACCCGTTCTTCTACGGGCCCTATTACCCGGACTACTACGGCTACGGCCCCATGTACGTGCGCCCGGAGCGGGTGGGCTACGTCAAGATCGAGACCCACCTGAAGGACGCGCGCATCTACGTAGACGGCGGGTATGCCGGCGTCACCGGCAAGCTGAAGGAGTTCCCGCTGCGCCCCGGCACCCACGACCTGGTGGTGAAGGACTCCGACGGCCGGCCCATCTACCAGGAGCGCGTCGCCGTCTTCCTGGGCAAGACCACCAAGCTGCGCGTGGACTGAGGGGGTAGCGCCGGTCTTAGCCGGCTTTCGCCGGCGGCACAGCCCGTTCCATCCGCTGCAGCAGCATCCGCCACAGGTCGATCTCCAGTTCGAACTGGTGTTTCACGGCGCTGTAGCCGGAGGGCAGGTACACCAGGTTGGTCTGCATCTGCTCGAGCAGCGAGCGCATCCGCTTCAGGTCCTCGTCGGGGGCGCTGGACTGCCCGGCGCTGCCGGGAACCGATTGCCCCAGCAGCGGGCCGGCCAGCAGCAGGGCGGAGAGGGAGAGCGCTTGTCGGCGTCGCATAAATCACCTCTGCAGGATTGTAGAACGGAGTCGCAACTGGGAACTGCGAACCGGGAACTGAGAACTCACTCGCGACCGGCTACTGGCGACTCGCCCGCTCCCGGATCGCCCGCTCCGTCTCCCGTGCCTGCTGCTGGATGCGCTCGGGCAGGTCGGGCAGAGCTTGCTCGTAGGGCGTGACGTAGGGCAGGTCGTCCGGCGTGCCCACCAGATAGAGCGCGCGCAGCGCCTCCCACACCTGCTCGGTGCCGGGCGTGACCACCGCCAGCTTGTCGCCCGCGGCCACCCGCGCTCCCGGCGTGGCCACGACCGCCTTCACCTGCCCGGTGATGGGAGAGCGCACCTCGGTGGTCTGCCCGCCCTCCTCCAGCCGCACCAGCAGGGTACCGTGCTGGATGGGCTCGCCCGAGCGCGCCGCCGCGGTCACCGTGCCCGCCACCGGCGCCGTCACCGTCGAGGGCTCCAGCATCTCCACGATCTGTGGCCGCCCGCTCGCGTCCCCGAAGCGCACCAGGGAGAGCGCCGCGTTCCCCCGCACCATCTCCGAGGAGTCGCCCAGCATCTTGAGCAGCGCCTGGTGAAACTCCGCCCGCGAGGGGTCCTTGCCCATCACCCAGGCATCGGTGTTGCGGATCTCCTCCACCGGGTGCGTGGCCAGCCGCGCCAGGTCGGGATACCACTGCTGCACCCCCGGCTGGTGCTTGTCCATCTGCTCCCCGATCTGCACCAGAGCGTGCTGGATGTGGCGTGGCTTCTGCTCGTCGTGCAGGTACTCGGCCATCTCCGCGTCCGTGAGCGGGCGCCCGAACCAGGTGGCCCGCCAGAACAGGAAGGGCATGAGCACGATCAGCCACGCCACCACGTAGAACAGGATGCGGTTGCGCGTGGACATGCGCCGCTTCTTGCGCTTGGCCAGCTCCGCCTGCACCTGGCTGGCTGGGATCTCTTCCGTGGGCACTTCGCTGGGATCGGGCTTGTTCCTCGGGTCTTCCATGAGATTGATGTTTGCTGATTCCGGATCTTTTTCTCTTGTCATCCTGAGCGCCGCGAGGGAGCACCGCGACCGAGCCAGCGAAGGACCCCTATGGACGGACAGGATCATCGCTTCGCCGCCGGGAGGGCACGACTTCAGTCGTGCCGCTACGGCTCCTTGACACTCTCGGCTTTAGCCGCTGAGGGCCACTGACTCCTGACCCCTGACTCCCGACTACTCTTCCACATCCGCATCCAGTACGCCCTCTTGCTCGAGGTAATGCGACACCGCGTACTGCGCCAGCAGCGGCGTGGCCAGGGTGATGAGCGCGCCCCGCCACTCGCCCTTCGGGTGCGGCGCCGCGGGATCGTGCTTGCACGCGCCGCTCGAGCCGTACTGCGCCCCGAACTCCGCCTTCTGCATCTCGCCGAACTGCTGGATGCGCTTCCAGGCCTCGTCGCCCACCGTCCCGCTGAGATCGATCTTCAGCCGCACTTTCGCCATGCCCGCCTCGAATCGAAGATGATACCAAACCACAGAGGACGCAGAGGGCACGGACCCTCAGCGGCTAAAGCCGGATTCCTGCTGGGCCCTACGGCACGGCTGAAGCCGTGCCCTGATACAAGACTCGCCGCAGTGCGGCTCATT
>DATIWW010000440.1:0-2274 GCA_035519175.1 Terriglobales bacterium | reverse complement strand
GGTCGCGACGTGGTAGAACTGCGCCGTGGGCTGGTTCTCCTGCGAGGTCCAGGTCTTGCCCCCGTCCAGGGTGATGGTGGCGCCGCCGTCGTTGCCGTTGATCATGCGCTGCGGGTTGGTGGGATCGATCCACAGGGCGTGGTGATCGCCGTGCGGCGCCGGCAGCAGACTGAAGCTCTTGCCTCCGTCGGTGGAGCGGAAGAGCCCGGTGTTGGCGATGTACACCGTGTCCGGGTTCTTGGGATCGGCCCAGACGTGGGTGAAGTACCAGGCGCGCTGGCGATAGCGCTCGTCGTCGTTGACGCGCGCCCAGCTCTCGCCGCCGTCGTCGGAGCGGTAGAGGCCGCCCTCGCTGGCTTCCACCAGAGCGTACACGCGGTCGGGGTTGGCGGCCGAGACGCTCACCCCGATGCGCCCCAGGATGCCTTCCGGCCAGCCCTTGCCCTCGATCTTCTTCCAGGTGGACCCGCCGTCCACCGACTTGTACAGCCCGCTGCCGGGTCCGCCGCTCGAGAGGCTCCAGGGCGTGCGCTGCGCTTGCCACAGCGCCGCGAACAGCACGTTGGGATTGGTGGGATCGAAGACCACGTCGATGGCGCCGGTGTGGTCGTCCTTGGAGAGCACCTTCTGCCAGCTCTTGCCGCCGTCGGTGGTGCGGTAGAGGCCGCGCTCCGCGTTGGGGCCGTAGGCGTGCCCCAGCGCCGCCACAAAGACGATGTCGGGATCGCGCGGGTGCACGATGACGGCCCCGATGTGCCGGGTGTCTTCCAGTCCGAGGTTGGTCCAGGTCTTGCCGCCGTCAGTGGTCTTGTACACGCCGTCGCCGAAAGAGATGTTGCCGCGGATGCAGGCTTCGCCCGTGCCTACGTAGATCACGCTGTGGTTGGAGGGCGCCACTGCCAGCGCCCCGATGGAGGAAACGCTTTCGTGGTCGAAGAGTGGCGTCCAGTGCCCGCCGCCGTCTACCGACTTCCACACCCCGCCCGCCACCGCGCCGAAGTAGTAGGTGCTGGGATCGCCGGGAATGCCCTCCACCGCCAGCACGCGCCCGCCGCGGAAGGGCCCCACCTCGCGGTACTTCATGCCGGAGAAAAGGTTCTGGTTGTACTGCTGGGCTGCGCCGCCGGCTGCCAGCGCGAACAAGACAAGAACGGCCATCCATCCACGACGGATCATGCGAAGTGGCTCCTGGGGGAAAGTCGAAGCGGAGAATCTTACCTTGCGGCGGCCTTTTGTGACAGTCCCCGGGGGTAGGATGTGGTCCAGCAGGCGAGCAGGAAGAGCGAGCGCGGTTGTTCCCTATTCGTAGCGCAGTCCCTCGACGGGATCGAGCTGCGAGGCCTTGCGCGCCGGGTAGTAGCCGAACAGCAATCCCACGCCCACCGAGAAGAGGCTGCCCAGGGCCAGCACCGCCCCCGTCAGTTGCGTGGGAAACCCGAAAAGGGCCCTGACCAGCGCCGAGCCTGCGATCCCGGCGGCCAGGCCCAGCAGGCCGCCCAGCCCGCTCAGCACGATGGCCTCGCTGAGGAACTGCACCTGCACGTCCCAGGCGGTGGCGCCCACCGCCAGCCGCACCCCGATCTCGCGGGTACGCTGCGTCACCGAGACCAGCATGATGTTCATGATGCCCACGCCTCCCACCAGCAGCGAGAGCGAAGCCACGCTGGCCAGCAGCAGGGTCATGACCTCGCTGGTGGCCAGTTGCGCCTTGATGATGTCCTCGGGGGAACGGATGTTGAAGTCGTCATCCTCGCCCGGGTTGAGGTGGTGGCGCTCGCGCAAGATGCCGATGATCTGCCGGGTGGCCATGGGCATGGACTCCCGCGATTCCGCGGAGCAGAAGATGTCGTCCAGCCAGTACGCGCCCGTGATCTTCTTCATCACCGTGGTGTAGGGCATGACGATGAAGTCGTCCTGGTCCTGGCCCATGGCCGACGCTCCCTTGGGCGCCAGCACCCCCGTCACTTTGCAGGGCAGGTTGTTGACGCGGATGGTCTCGCCCACCGGGTCCCGGCCGACGAACAGGTTGTCCGCCACCGTCTGTCCCAGCACGCACACCAGGTCGGCGCTGGCCACGTCCGAGGGCCCGAAGAACGAGCCTTCTTCCATCTTCCAGCGCCGGATCTCGAGGAACTCCGGCCCCACGCCGCGGTAATGCGTGGACCAGTTCTGGTTGCCGTAGACGGCGGTCAGGTGGCCATCCACGTTGGGGGTCATGGTCTTGATGAGCGGCACCTGCGCCCGAATGGCGTCGGCGTCCTGCAGCACCAGGGT
>DATIWW010000439.1:0-7910 GCA_035519175.1 Terriglobales bacterium | reverse complement strand
AGCGGCACGCCGTGCTGCAATCCGATGGAGACGGCGCAGGCGAAGCTGTCCATCAGGCCGCTGACGGTGGAGCCTTCCTTGGCCATGGTGATGAAGATCTCGCCCGGGGAGCCGTCGGGATAGCAGCCCACGGTGAGGTAGCCCTCGTGTCCGCCCACGTTGAACTTGTGGGTGATGGAGAAGCGCTCGTCGGGAAGCTTGTGGCGGACGGCGCGGGGCGGAGCGTTGGTGTCGTCCTCCACAGCCGAGGGCGGCTGGGCCACACCGCCCTTGGTGGAGAGCGCGGTGGCGGTGCCGGCGGCGGAGAGCGGCTGCGCCTTCTTGCAGCCGTCGCGGTAGATGGCCACCGCCTTCAGGCCCAGCTTCCAGGACTGGAGGTAGGAGTCCATGATCTCGTCCACCGTGGCCGCCTCGGGCAGGTTCACGGTCTTGGAGATGGCGCCGGAGATGAAGGGCTGCACCGCCGCCATCATGCGCACGTGGCCCATGGCGGCGATGGAGCGGGTGCCCTTGGCGGGCTTGAAGGAGCAATCGAAGACGGGCAGGTCTTCGTCCTTGATGTGGGGAGCGCCCTCGATGGTGCCGGTGGCGTCGATGTAGCTGACGATGGCGTTGACCTGGTCGTGGTCGTAGCCCAGCTTGAACAGGGCCGCGGGCACGGTCTGGTTGACGATCTTGATCATGCCGCCGCCCACCAGCTTCTTGTACTTGACCAGGGCCAGGTCGGGCTCCACCCCGGTGGTGTCGCAGTCCATCATGAAGCCGATGGTGCCGGTGGGAGCCAGCACCGTGACCTGGGAGTTGCGGTAGCCGTGCTTCTCGCCGTGGGCCAGGGCCTCGTCCCAGCAGGCGCGCGAGCCGTCGTAGAGCGCGGCGGGGACGTTGGCGCGCTGGATGTTGTTGACCGAGGCGCGGTGCATGCGCACCACGTCGAGGAAGGGCTCGCGGTTGAGATAGAAGCCGGGGCAGGCGGCGCCGGGCATCTGCTCGGCCGCGGTGACGCCCAGGCGGGTCTGCACCGTGTCGGTGCAGGGAGTGAGCGGCGGGCAGAGCTCGGCCACGCGCGAGGACTGCAGGTAGGCCTGGCCGCACATGATGGCGGTGACGCAGGCGGCGTAGTCGCGGCCGGCGGCCGAGTCGTAGGGCAGGCCGGCGGCCATCAGCAGCGCTCCCAGGTTGGCGTAGCCCAGACCCAGCGGCCGGTAGTCGTGGGAGTTCTGGTTGATGGATTGGGTGGGGTAGCCGGCGTTGTCGACCAGGATCTCCTGCGCCGTGATGACCACGTCCACCGCGTGCCGGTAGGCCTCGACGTCGAAGCTGCCGTTGGGCGCGAACTTCATCAGGTTCAGCGACGCCAGGTTGCACGCCGAGTCGTCCAGGAACATGTATTCGCTGCAGGGGTTGGAGGCGTTGATGCGGGCGGAGTTCTTGGAGGTGTGCCAGCGGTTGATGGTGGTATCGAACTGCATGCCGGGATCGCCGCACTGCCAGGTGGCCTCGGCGATCTTGCGCATGAGGTCGCGGGCCTTGTAGGTCTTGATGATGCGGCCGTCCTTGATGGCGCGGGTGGAGAAGTCGGCGTCGCGCTCCACCGCGGACATGAAATCGTCGGTGACGCGCACCGAGTTGTTGGCGTTCTGGAAGAAGATGGAGCTGTAGGCCTCGGAGTCGGGGCCGCTGCCGTCGTAGCCCTGCTGCACCAGGGTCCAGGCCTTGGCTTCTTCCTTGGCCTTGCACTCGATGAAGTCCACGATGTCGGGGTGGTCGATATTGAGGATCACCATCTTGGCGGCGCGGCGGGTCTTGCCGCCACTCTTGATCACGCCGGCAAAGGCGTCGAAGCCCTTCATGAAGCTGAGCGGCCCCGAGGCCGTGCCCCCGCCCGACAGGCCTTCGGTCGAGGAGCGCAGCGGCGACAGGTTCGTCCCCGTGCCCGAGCCCCACTTGAAGAGCATGCCCTCGGTCTTGGCCAGGGTGAGGATGGAGTCCAGCGAATCGTGCACCGAGTTGATGAAGCAGGCGGAGCACTGGGGGCGCTTGTAGCCGGTGACCCCGAACTCCACCCGCCCCGACTCGAAGTTCCAATGCCAGTTCTGGGCGTCGGCCTGGGGCTCGATGCGGTCGCAGCCCACGTTGAACCACACCGGCGAATTGAAGGCGGCGTACTGGTGGACGAGCAGGAAGACCAATTCGTCGTGGAAGGTGGCGGCGTCTTCGGCAGAGTGGAAGTAGCCTCCGGCCACGCCCCAGTCGCGGATGGTCTCGGCGACGCGGGCGATGAGCTGGCGCGCCCCGCTCTCCCGCTCCACCGTCCCCAGCCGCCCGTGCAGGTACTTGGAGGCCACGATGTTGGTGGCGGTCATGGACCAGTCCTTGGGGACCTCCACCTCCTTCTGCTCGAAGATGACGTTGCCCTCGGCGTCGGTGATCTGGGCGGTGCGCCGCTCCCACTCCACCTCGTCATAAGGGGAGACGCCGGGCTTGGTGAAGAGGCGGCGGAAGCTCAAGCCGGGGGCGGCTTTTTTGGGGGCGGGAGGGGCGCTCTGCGCCTTGGTCTCGGGGTTCATCTGGATACCGGGGATCTTCGCAACGTCGGCCATTTTCCATTCTCCTTCAAATCTCTTTCGTCGGCGACGAATTCAGGTTGGGCAGCGCGCTCCTCAGAAGCCCGCGGGCAGCGCCGCCGGAGGCCCCACCGCGGTGGAGGCCGGAGCCGCGGGCGCGGCCGCGCGCGGGGCCGGCAGGTCGGCCGGGGCGACGGCGGCGTGCCCGGCCTCGGCTTCCTTCTGCGGCGCGGAGCGGGCGGCGGGCAGGTCGGCGGCCTGCGCCAGCCAGGCCTCGAGCGCGGCGTGGGCAGTGTCGCGCTCGGCCAGGTTGGGCACCACCGCGTAGCGCAGGAAGCAGCGCCCCGCGGCCAGATGCTCACGCCAGGGGCTGGCGGCAGTGAAGAGCCGGCCCAGCGCCTGGGCCAGGTCGTCGGCGCGCGCGATCTCGAAGACCGCCAGCAGCCGGCGCGTGCCCTCCTCGCCCGCCGGCACCACCTCTTCTGCCAAGGCGAAGAGGCCGGGCTGGTGGGGCGCCAGGGCCAGGCTGGTGCTGGACTCGCAGCGCGCCCAGCGCGACCAGGTGAGCCGCGACTCGACCGCCGCCGCCATCTCCGTGGCCGGGCCGGGAACGTACCGGGGTGTCGCTTCCATGGTCATCCTTCCTTTCTGCCCGCGGCGGGAAGCGCCGCCGGCAATAAGGAAAAGTCCGCCCTCGCAGCGGGCGGCCGGAACCAAAAGGGGTCCAAGGTTGTCAAACAGGCTGTTGTCCCCGGCGGGCGGCAAGTCCGGCGGAGGCCACCGCAAAACTCCCCAATCAGGGCCCGGCGGCGGTCACCTCAACCACCGCAAAAACCACTCGTGGAACGGCACAGTACTCCTCTCTATTGGGGCTGTCAAGTAACTACCTCTATATATTGTATCCCACTTGTTGATTGGAAGGATACGGTCCCGGGAGGCGGAAAGCCGCGCCGGGGGCGGGATTCGGGCGCAGGGCCGATTTGTTGATTCATTGATTTATTCATTGCTTGATTTCCACAGGGCCGTCGTTGGTCGCTAGTCGTTGGTCGTTGGCCGGCCCGCGCGCGCCTCCCTTCCCCGCGCTCCCGCAGGGCGGGATCGCGGCCGCTCGGCGCGGGAATCTTCCTGGCCGGCTCACCCAGCACTCCGCCGAAGCGGCTCCGTGCTGGGCTATTCTCAACCGCCCCTTCGGGGCGGGGTCGTATCAGGGCACGCCTTCAGTTCGTAGCCTGCCCTGAGCTGCGTCGAAGGGCGCCGCGATGCGGCCCTCCCGTGGACCGGCTTCAGCCGCTGTTCTCCGCAGCGGCTAAAGCCGTTTGCCCTTTTCGCCCCGCGCGGCACCGCTAGAGCCGTGCCCTGCTACGAAGCGGCGCGAAGCGACAGATTGTCGTGGCTGGATTCTGACTTCCGGCTGGTTTCTGAGTACCGAGTACTGAGTACTGTTCTTGCAGTGCAGGGAGACTACGCGGGGAAAGGCGCCAGGTCAATTACCCAAGTTTGGTGCAGTTGACGTTTGCGCGCTCGGGATGACAAAGCAGAAGCAGTACTCGGTTGCTCCCTGCCGCCGTGTCCTTCAGCCGGCGCCCGGGGCGCAACCACTTCGTTGACCTGGACGACGCTCTCTCCGCTGGAGGCCGGCTACTTCCCCACCAGCACGAAGGCGCCCCAGTAATAAGGAAGATCGCGGCCGTAGCGTTGGCGGACGACCTCGCGCTCTTCCATCTGCGCCTGCTCCAGGGCGCGGTGCTTCTCGGTGCCGGCGAGCCAGTGGCGGTAGAAGCGGGTCATCAGTTCCTGGGTCTCGCGGTCGGGGACCGACCACAGGGTCATGAGCACGGACTGGGCGCCGGCGATCTGCAAGGCGCGGCGCAGGCCGAAGACGCCTTCCCCGGCCTCGACCTGGCCCAGCCCGGTCTCGCAGGCGGAGAGCACCACCAGTTCGGTGCCCTGCAGATCGAGGGTGGAGGCCTCGGAGGCGGTGAGCACGCCGTCGTCGAGGCCGGGGACGGCGGGATCATGGCGGTAGGCGCGGTCGGCGCCGGCGAACAGCAGCCCGGAGCGCAGCATGGGATCCTCCCAGCCGCTGGGCGCCTGGAAGCCCAGGCCGCTTCCCTTCTGCTTGACCTGCTGGTCGGAGAGGAAGAAGCCGTGGGTGGCCAAGTGCAGCAGGCGGGGATGATGCACCGCCTTGACCGCCTCCTCCAGGGCCTGGGCGCCGCGATAGACCGCGACCTGCCAGTGCTGCTGCTCCAGGAGCGACGCGACCGACTGCACCTCGGCGCCGGTTCCGGGCAGCGGACAGAGCACGCCGCCCTGGGGCGGGGGAGGCTGGCAGCCGCCGCGCGCCTGCAGGTCGCGGGAGCGCGCCGGGCCCTGGTCGTGGGCGAGCGAGGCCAGCAGCGCGGGCGACGGCTTCTCCCCAGGCGTCTGCAGGCGGCCGAGGGCGGCGCGCTGCTGCTCCGCGGTCAAAGAGAACTGGGGATCGCCCACCAGCACGGCCTGCTCGGCGGCGGGAGGGGCGGCCGGGCGCAGCAGGTCCTTGGTGCTGGAGAGCAGGCGCAGGTCCACCTGTTGCATCAGCAGCTTGCCGGCGGGAGTGGGCAGCAGGCCCAGGGGCAACTGGTTGTAGACGCCGTCGGGAGCAAGATAGACGCGAGAGCGGCCGGCGAGGGCGGCGGCCAGCGGCTTCCAGAAGAGGTCGTAGGCCTGGGCGCCGGGGGCGACCACGGGAGCGGGCCCGGGCACCGTCTCCATGCCGCGCTGCTCGACGTCCTGCTGGAACTGGAGGAGGGGCGCGCCCTCCAGGCGGGCGGCGTCGCCGACGACGATGAGCTGGGGAGCGTCGCGGGTCTCGGGAGTGACGATGAGGGCGACGTAGCGGGAGGCGCCGGTCCAGTGGCGGCCGTCGTAGAGGTCGAAGCGGACCAGCTCGACGGCGGCCTCGCCGGGGCCAAGGGCTTTCTGCACGTCGCGCCAGGTGACCCGCTCCAGTCGCTTGTCCTGCTGCCAGGCGGAGGAGCGGCGCACCAGCAGTTGCTCGAGCTGGTCGGCCTGGGCCTGCAGGGCGGCGATCTGCTTCTCCCAGGCGGCGCGATCGGGGCCGGGCTGGCTGAGCAGGGCGGCCAACTGCTGCTTGAGGGCGGTGAGCTGGTCGAGTTGGGCCAGGGCCTCGCGGTCGCCGCCGGCGGCGATGCGCGCGCGCAGCGCGGCGATGCTCTGGCCCACGAATCCCTTCTCCCAGAGCAAGGTGTCGTAGAAGCTGGCGCGCAGCTCCGGCATCGGCCCGGCGTAGAGGGTGCAGAAGCTGAAGTAGGCGGGAAAGTTCACCGCCACGGTCTGCAGGAACTGCAGCCGCTCTTTCTCGCCCATGTAGGTGAAGTTGTACTGGAAGCGGCGGAAGAGGGTATCGAGGAAGCGGGCGAAGAGAGGCTGGGCGGCCTGGGGCTGGCCGCGGCCGAAGTAGAGAGCGGCGAGGTTGCCGAGATCGGTGGCCAGGCGGGGATGGTCGGGGCCCAGCGCCTTCTGGTCGATGGCGAGGGCGCGCTCGTAGGCGGGCTGGGCGTCGGCGTCGCGGCCCAGCGCCGAGTAGAGCAATCCCAGGTTGTTCAGGGCCATGGCGACGTCGGGATGGTCGGGGCCGTAGATCTTCTCCACGATGGCGAGAGCGCGGCGGGCCAGGGGCTCGGCTTCGGCGTAGCGGCCCTGCTGGGAGTAGAGCAGGGCGAGATTGTTGAGGTCGCTGGCCACGTGGGGATGCACGGGCCCCAGCGCCTGCTCGTCGATCTGCAAGGCGCGCACGTAGAGGGGCTCGGCCTCCTGGTCGCGGCCCTCCGAGGAGAGCATGGCGGCCAGGTTGTTGAGCGAGGTGGCGAGGCCGGGAGAGTCGGGGCCCAGCGTCTTCTCCTTGATGGCGAGGGCGCGGCGGTAGAGGGGCTCGGCAGCGTCGTAGCGGCCCTGCTCGCGGTAGAGTTCGGCGAGGTTGTTGAGGGAGATGGCGACGCTGGGATCCTCGGGGCCGAGGGCCTCCTCCTTGATGCGCAGGGCGCGGCGCAGCAGGGGCTCGGCCTCGGCATAGCGCCCCTGGTCGCTGTACAGCCCGGCGAGGTTGCCCAGAGCGACGGCGGTGAGGGGAGCGTCGGGCCCGGCGCCTTGTTCGGCGATGCGCAGGGCGCGCAGGAAGAGGGGCTCGGCCTGGTCATAGCGGCCCAATTCCTTGTCGAGCAGAGCCAGGTTGTTGACGCAGGTGCCGGCCTCGGGCGAGTCGGCGCCGAACTGGCTCTCCGCCGCCTGCAGCGCCTGCTGGGCCAGCGGGACGGCCTCCTCGTAGCGGCCGGCGGCGTAGAGGGCCTTGACCTGGTCGCTGAGTTGCGCCCAGGCGGGCAGCGGGGCGGCGGGCTGCTGGGCGCAGAGCGGAAGCGCGAGCAGCACCGCCAGGAGCGGCGGCAGCAGACGGCGAGAGGGCACGCGAGGATTCTAGCAAGGAGCGGGAGGGCCTCACCACAAGCGCACCCAGGGCTGGGCGAAGCAGAGAGGAAGAAAAAAAGAAAAGGCCGGCGCAGAAGCGCCGGCCGCGGTGGTCAGGAGGGACTAGAAACGGTAATTGACGCCGAAGCGGAAGATGTGGTTGCGCAGATCGGCCCGGTGGGTGAAAACGTTGACGGGGAAGGCGATGGGCGGAGTGAAGGCGGTCAGGTTGGTGCTGGTGACCCGCTCATCGCCGAAATCGGCGTAGAGGTACTCGCCCTTCACCGACCAGTGCTGGTGCACCTGGTACTCCAGGCCGCCACCCGCGGTCCATCCCGCCTTGGTTTCGTCGATGACGGCGCTCTCGTTGGCGGTAGCGAAGGTATCGGTGAAGAGCTCGCGGTAGTTGAAGTTGGTGACCGCGAGGCCGCCGGTGACGTAGAAGAGCGCCCTGCCGGCGGTGAACCCGACGCGGGGCCGGGCGGTGAATAGCCAGCTATGTTCCATGCGCTGGGCCACGGTGAAGGTGGTAGGAGCGCAGCAGGGATAGACGCCGGTGCTGGTGCGGGTGTCGCTGCCGGTCATGGCGCCGATGTCGGCTTCCAGGCCGAAGACCAGGGCCCCGCTCTGGAAGTTGTAGCCGGCCTGGCCGCCGCCCACGAAGCCGTTGGAATCGGGGTGCTGCGGGCTCAGGGCCGCGATGGCGGGCACGCTGGTGATGGCGAAGTAGCCGGTGGGGCTGAAGACGGTGGTGGTGGTGGCGTCGGTACGGCTCAGGTTGCCGCCCACGTTGGCGCCGATGTAGAAGCCCTTCCAGTCGGTTTGAGCCGAGGCCGCGGATATCAGGCCAACGACCAGGATGAACGGGAGCACACAGAATCG
>DATIWW010000438.1:0-3928 GCA_035519175.1 Terriglobales bacterium | reverse complement strand
CGGCACCGAGGAAGGCTTCGCCGGACGCAAGCCCATCGACGACACCATCGCCCGCGCCAAGCCGCATAAGCCCAATTAGTTTCTAGTTCCTCGTTTCAAGGTTCTAGAGGCGCGCCAGCTTCCTGCGGCCGCGAGCATCCTTTTCCTGAGGGTCATCCACAAGCAAAGAACGCTTGCGTGGGGTACCCCGGCGCGCCAATCCCACGAGAAACTAGAAACTAGAAACCAGAAACTTTAGAATTGAAGTGCTGTCCGGCGCGCCGGCCCGCGGGGCTGGAACGCCTTGCCCACGACGAGGTTCTGGATGAAAGCGCGGACACCCCTGCTTGCCTTCCTGTCGCTGTTGCTGGTCGCCCTCATCCTGCTGGGCTGCAACGGCTTCTTCTCCGACCAGAATCCCGTCAGCCCTACGGGGGCGACCCCCCACTTCGCCTACGTGGCCAACCATAACGGCGGCGGCGCGGGCAGCCTCTCCGCCTACACCATCAACAAGAGCACGGGAGCGCTGACCGCGGTCTCGGGCTCGCCCTTCGCCGCCGGCACCGGCACCAACGGCGTGGGGGCCGACGGCGGCGGCACCTTCGTCTACGCCTCCACCGACTCGGGCGCCACCGACGTCTTCGGCTTCGCCATCAACCGCACCACCGGGGCGCTGACGGCGGCCACCGGCTCCCCCTTCTCCGTAGGTACGCCGCCGGTGCTGGTGGCGGTGGATCCCGGGCTGCGCTTCCTCTACGTGGCCGACAGCACCGGCACCATCTTCAGCTTCACCGTGAACTCCTCCAGCGGGGCGCTGACCCCGACGGTGCCGCCCTCCATCGCCGCGGGCGGCACGCCCACCGCCATCTACGTCGATCCTTCGGGGCGCTTCTTCTACGCCTCGCTGTTCCCCGGCTTGGTCTCGGTGTTCACCATCAGCAGCAGCACGGGAGTGCTCACCGTCTCCAGCGGCTCCACCCTCACCGGGTGCACGGGCGTCTTCTCGCTGGTGGTGGATCCCACGGTGCGCTTCGCCTACGCCGCCGATGGCGGCGGCAATGTCTGCCAGTTCGCGGTGAACAACACCAACGGGACGCTGACCGCGATGTCGCCGGCCACCATCGCGGCCGGCAACGCCACCGTGGCCGTGGCCGTAGACCCCACCGGCAAGTTCGTGTACGCGGTGAGTGAGCTGGCCAACCACGTCTCCGCCTACAGCATCGGCTCGGGCGGCGCCCTGACCGCCATCACCGGCTCGCCCTTTCCCACCGGCAACGCCCCCAGGGCCGTCAGCGCCGAGCCCTCCGGGCTCTTCCTCTACGTGACCAACAGCAGCGACGCCACCGTCTCCATCTTCCCCATCGACACCAGCAGCGGGGCGCTGGGGACGGCCACCACCGCCACCACCGGTACGGACCCGGTCTCCATCGTCACCGTCAAGTAGCGGTCACCGCCGGGCCGGCGGCCGCGGTGCTACAATCCCGCTGGGGCGGTGTGATGGTGGGTACCGCAACGTCCCGAGGGTGCCGACCCTTTGGCACGAGGTCCCACATGAGCGCGATCCGCACCATCGGCATCTCCACCGGGGGCGGCGACTGCCCCGGCCTGAATGCCGTCATCCGTGGGGTGGTCAAGTCCGCCGTCCTCTGTCACGGCTGGAACGTCCTCGGTATCCAGGACGGCTTCGACGGGCTGATCTGGCCGGCGGAGAAGACCATGCCTCTCACCCTGGCCTCGGTCAGCGGCATTCTGCCGCGCGGCGGCACCATCCTGGGCACCACCAACCGCGGCGATCCCTTCAAGTACAGACTGCTGGAGAGCGGGCTGGAGGTGGTCAAGGACCTCTCCGACCAGGTGCTGGCCAACGCGCGCGCGCTGGGGCTGGACGCGCTCATCCTGATCGGCGGCGACGGCACCCAGAAGATCGGCTTGCAGCTCTTCCGCAAGGGGCTGAAGGTGGTGGGCGTGCCCAAGACCATCGACAACGACCTCTCCGCCACCGACATCACCTTCGGCTTCGACACCGCACTGCACGCGGTGACCGACGCCATCGACAAGATCCACACCACCGCGGAGTCGCACCACCGCATCATGGTGGTGGAGGTCATGGGGCGGGACGCCGGCTGGATCGCGCTGGAGGCGGGCATCGCCGGCGGCGCCCACGTCATCCTCATCCCCGAGATCTCCTTCACCATCGCCCACGTCTGCCAATTCGTGAAGCAGCGCGAGAGCCGGGGCAAGCGCTTCACCATCGTGGTGGTGGCCGAGGGCGTGAAGCTGCCGGCGGAGTTGCAGCCGAAGATCGGCGAGGAGAAGCGGAGCGCGCCGCGGGCAGGTTCGGTGGGCGCCCTGGTGGGCGACGCCATCGGACGCGCCACCCAGCGCGAGACCCGGGTCACCGTGCTCGGCCACCTGCAGCGCGGGGGCTCGCCTTCGCCCTTCGACCGCGTGCTCAGCACCCGCTTCGGGGTGGCCGCGGTGGAACTGGTGGCGCGCGGCGACTTCGGCAAGATGGTGTGCCTGCGCGGCTCCCGTATCCAGAGCGTCGAGATCGCCGAGGCCATCGGCGCCATGAAGGCGGTGGACCCCGACGGCGACACCGTGCGTGCCGCCCGCGCCATCGGCATCAGCTTCGGCGATGGGCGGGGCTTCGCCTAAGCCGGCTGCGGTACAGGCTGCTATCATGAAGCGTTGCCTGCCGTGACTTGCTTCGCCTCCAACCAGTTGCGCCGTGTGCTTGGGAGGCGCGCTCCTCTTCCCGCCGCGCTTGCCTGCCTGGTCCTTCTGGCTGTGCTGGGCCCGGCGGGTTGCCGCCGCGGCTCCTCCACGGCCAGCGAGGTGGGCTACGTCGCCGTGCCCCAGGTCACGCTGCGCGACCGCGTGGCCGCCGTCTACGCCAAGGTGGGCGTGGTCAAGAACGGGGAGAAGGTCGAGATCCTGGAAAAGGCGCGCAACGAGCGCTACGTGCGGGTGCGCTCGCCCCGCGGCGAGATGGGCTGGATGGAGGCGCGCTACCTGGCCGGCCCCGAGGTCTTCCAGGCGCTGGAGCAACTGGCCGCGGCCAACGCCACCGTCCCGGTGCAGGCCCAGGCCACCGTTCGCCATCCCGCCAACGTGCACGTCGAGCCCGCCCGCGACAGCGAGCATCTCTACCTGCTCGACGAGGGCACCAAGGTGCAGTTGCTGAAGCGCGCGGTGGCGGAGAAGCCGGCGACTTCGGGACCGGCCGCGGCCACGCCCGTCCCCACCCCGGGCAAGCCCGTCCCCCCGCCCAGCATGGAAGACTGGTGGCTGCTGCGCGATCCCCAGGGTCACGTGGGCTGGGTGCTGGCGCGCATGGTGGACGAGGACGTTCCCCTGGAGGTGGCGCAGTACGCCGAGGGGCGGCGCATCGTCGCGTTCTTCGTGCTCAACCGCGTGCCCGACGGCCAGAAGCAGGTGCCGCAGTTCCTGCTGCTGCTCACCGATCCCAAGGATGGTCTGCCCTTCGACTTCAACCAGGTGCGGGTCTTCACCTGGAACCCCAGGAAGCAGCGCTATGAGACCGCCTACCGCCAGAGCCGGCTCTACGGCCTGCTGCCCGCCCGCGTCGGGGAAGAGGACTTCGGCGGGCGCGAGGGCAAGCTGCCCATCTTCATCCTGCGCCTGCAGGACAACGACGGCAAGGTCGCCGAGCACAAGTTCAAGATGAACACGGTGGTGGTGCGCGAGGTGCTCGCCCCGGGCGAGCAGAAACCCAAGTCCCGCCGGGCAAAGTAGCCCTTCCGCGCAGTTTCTGGCTTCCCGTTTCTGCCCTTACGAGAGCCTTGCAAGATCCCGCGGCTATGTCAGGAGTAGAACTGCGCCATGGCCGCGACCACGTACTCCTGCTCGTCGGGCTCGAGCTCGGGGAACATGGGCAGGGCCAGCACCTCGCGCGCGGCGCGCTCGGCTTCGGGGAAGCTGCCCT
>DATIWW010000437.1:0-3835 GCA_035519175.1 Terriglobales bacterium | reverse complement strand
AGCAGACCCTGCGCGGCGCCATGGACTGGAGCCACGAATTGCTGACCCCCGCCGAGCAGAAGCTGTTTCGCCGGCTGGCGGTCTTCGCCGGCGGCACCACCCTGGAAGGCGCCGAGGCGGTGTGCGACACCAAAGGCGATTTGGGAGTGGACATCCTGGAGGGCATGGCCTCCCTGGTGGACAAGAGCCTGGTGCAGCAGCGGGAGGCGGGGAGCGGCGAGCCGCGCTTCGTCACGCTGGAGACCGTCCGCGAATACGGCCTGGAGCACCTTGCCGCCCAGGGCGAAGAGGCGGCCACGCGCCGCGCCGATGCCGCCTACTGCCTGGTGCTGGCGGAGGAACTGGACGCGGCCGATGCCGCCGCCACGCGGGGACAGGCGGAGCGGCTCGACCATCTGGAAGCCGAGCATGACAATCTTCGCGCCGCCTTGGACTGGCTGGTCGCCCGCGGCGAGGCGGAGTGGTGCCTTCGGCTGGGAGCGGCGCTCTTCCACTTCTGGGAGCGGCGAGACTACCTCACCGAGGGGCGCGAGCAACTGGCGCGCGCGCTGGGGCTGGCGGGCGCGACGCCCAGCAAGGCGCGCTCGCGGGCGCTGTTCGCCGCCGGGGTACTGGCGGGGTCGCAGGGAGACTACGCCTCCAACCAGCGCCTGATGGAAGCGAGCCTGGCGATGGCGCGCCAACTGGGGGACAAGCAAGGCATCGCCGTCTCCCTGAACGCCCTGGCCGCGAACGCGCGCGACCGCGAGGACGTGGCCGGCGCGCGCGCCCTGTTCGAGGAGGGCCTGGCGGTGTGGAGAGAAGCCGGCGACCCGCAGGCGGTGGCCCGCGTGCTGAGCAACCTCGCCAACGTGGCGCGGCTGCAGGGCGACTACCAGCACGCCCAGGCCCTCTACCAGGAGTGCCTGGTGGCCTTCCGGGAGTTGGGCGACCGCAACGGCGTGGCCTGGTCGCTCGATCACCTGGGGGACGTGGCCCGCGACCAGGGCGACGCCGGGGGCGCGCGCACCCTCTACGAGGCCAGCCTGTCGGCCTTCCGCGAGCTGGGCGACCGCTGGGGCCTGGCGGAGTCGCTGGCCGATCTGGGCAGCCTGGCCCAGGAGCAGGGCGACTACGCGACGGCGCACGCGCTCTACGGGCAGAGCCTGCGAACGTTCCAGGAACTGGACCACAAGCGAGGCGTGGCCCGCCTGCTGGAGTGCTTCGCCTCCTCCGCGGCCCGCCGGCAGCAGCCGGAGTGCGCGCTGCGGCTGGCCGGGGCGGCCGCGGCACTGCGCCACGAGATCGGCGCCGCCCTGGCTCCCGCCGAGCGGGCCCGGCTGGAAGACACGCTGGCCGCGGCGCGCGCCGCACTGGACCATGCCCGCGGCACCTCGGCGTGGCTGGAGGGCTGGGCCTTGCCGGCGGACAAGGCCACCGAAGAGGCGCTGGCGACGCAGGCCGGGAGGTCCGCCTCCGAGGCGTGAAGCGCCGGGCCTACTCCGCGGTTCCGGGATCGATGAGGCGGCGCACGGCGGAGATGCGATTGGCGGGGAAGCCGCCGCGGCGGGCGTGCTCGCGGATGGTGGCCTCGTCGGGAGCGAGATAGACGCAGTAGATCTTGTCGCCGGTGACGTAGCTGTGGAGCCACTGGATGTCCGGGCCCATAGCCTTGAGGACGTTCACCGACTTGCGCGAAACCTCCTGCAGCTCGGTGTCGGTCATGTTGCCGGCCCCCGGAATCTCGCGCTCGATCACGAACTTGGGCATCGACTCCTCCGCATCCTGTTCATGCTAACAGGAAGGCGGAGTGCTCTCAACAATCCGCCGGCCGGAAAGGAAGGGAAGCGACATGGATCTTCGCGCAGCGCAGAAGCCGTTGAAGGAGCAGTACCGCAGCCAGCCCGAGAGCTCGCGCATCACCCTGACCGCCAAGGGCAGCCAGAGCGGAGCCCCCATCGCCTGCTCGGTGGACATCGGGCGGGCCATCTACCAGGCGCAGGCGCACAAGGGAGTGGGCGGGGCGGGGACGGGAGCCTGCTCCGGAGACCTGCTGCTGGGAGCGCTGGCCGCCTGCGCCCAGCTCACCTGCCAGATGGTGGCCACCGCCATGGGCGTCCCCACCGAGCGCATCGAGGTCACGGTGGAGGGAGATCTGGACCTGCGGGGGACGTTGGGGCTGGCCCGCGACGTGCCCGTGGGCTTTCCCCAGATCCGGGTGCGCTTCGACGTGGCGGCGCCCGCGGCCACGCCGGAGCAGTTGCGCGCCCTGCAGGAGAAGACCGAGCAGTACTGCGTGGTGCTGCAGACCTTGACCCGGCCGCCGCAGTTAGAAACAGCCTGGGTGAGCCGCTCGCGGCCTTCTGTCTCTACTTCTTGAAAAGGTCGTCGAAGGCCTTGCGGGCGTCGGCGGGGGTACGCCCGGCCGAGCTGATGCCGGTGGTGGTCTCGCGCTCCACGCTGACCCGGATCTCGTAAAAGGTGCAGGCGTTGGCGGCATCCTTGGGAGTGACGCGCTCCGGGATGGGCTGGCGGCACTCGAAGCGCTCGGAGGGATCGAAGTGGGTGCATTGCTGGCAGGAGTGCAGGGCGGTGCCGCACTTGGGACACTGCGCGGGCAGGTCGCCCAGGGCGGGCAGCACCGTGCCGCACTGGGCACAGCGCGAAACCTGGCGCGCGCCCGGCAACTGGTTGGGGCGGAGCCCGAAACTGTCGTTGCCTTTACGGGGAGACATGGGAAGGTTGAGTAGAGTGTAGCCCCAAAACGGGGCCGTTGGACGGGAAAAGTGATGGCCGGGGGCGGCGGGCGTGACACGCAGCGGCCGGACGGCTACACTCGGCGGCGGAGAGGACTTATGAAGCGGTCGTTGGGCGTGACCATCGCGGCGGGGATCGTCCTGCTGGGCTCGGGGCTGACGCTGCTGCTGGGGCTGCTGATCGCGGCCCTCGCCTGGATGCAGAGCGATCCCCGGCTGGCGGCGCTGCGCCCCCTGCTGCTGGTGGAGGCGGCGATGTTCGGAGTGGTGGCGGTGCTGGGCATCGCCACCGGCGTGGACCTGCTGCGGTTGCGGCGCTGGGCGCGCGTCTCGGTGCTCATCTTCGGCGGCTTCCTTGGCCTGATGGGATTCACCGCGGGCTTCGTGATCCTGCTCATGCCGTTTCCCACGCCGCCGCATCCGCCGGCGGAGTTGGCGCGGGTGATGACGGGAGTGCGCGTGGGGATCTCTGCCTTCTATTTCCTGCTGCTGGCCCTGGGAGCGTGGTGGCTGTGGCTGTTCACGCGGGAGAGCGTGAAGGCGCAGTTCGCGGGCGGGAAGCCGGGGTTGGCTGCGCCGGCGGGCGGGAGCCCCGCGGCTGCGGCGGTGGCGCGGGTGGGCGTGGCCCAGGGCAGGCCGGTGAGCATCACCATCATCGCCGTGCTCATCCTGCTGGGGGCGATCAATTTCCCGGTCGCGCTGCTGCTGCGTTTCCCGGCCTATGTCTTCGGGTGGCTGGTGGCGGGTTGGGGCGGGGCGGCGTTCTACCTGGGATTCAGCCTGGCGCACCTGGCCATCGGAGTGGGGCTGCTGAAGCTGCGTCCCTGGAGCCGGTGGGCGGCCATCGCGCTCTACCTGTTCGGCATGATCAACGCCGCCACCATGGCCCTGCCGGGGCGCATGGAGGCGCTCATGGAGGTAGCCTGGAGCCGCTTTCCCATGCCCATGCGTCCGCCGGCGAGTTTCCCCATGCCGCCCATGTGGATCTACATGGCGCCGGGCCTGGTGCTGATCGGGGTGATCCTGTACTTCCTGGTGCGAGAGGGGAAGGCATTCGGGAAGAGAGTACCGAGTACCGAGTAGCGAGTACCGAGAAAAGA
>DATIWW010000436.1:0-2503 GCA_035519175.1 Terriglobales bacterium | reverse complement strand
GGCCGCCCGCTCCATGCCCAGCATCTGGTAGGGCGAGTGCAGTTGGGAGAGCGCGGGGGCGAGGAAGCGGGCGGCGGCTTCAGGTTCGCTCAGGCCGCGCAGGGCGAGCAGGCGGGCCAGGGGCGGGAGGAGGTTCAGCTCACGTTGCAGGCGCTCGACGGCGGCGGGCTCCGGCTGGCGCAGGACCCAGCGCACGGGTCAGCGCTCGTCGTCCTGGTCGGACTCGTCGATGGTGATGCCGCCGAATTCGTCGGCCAGATCGAGCAGGCGCTGGTAGCGGTCGTACCAGTCGGTGGAGACCTCGTGCAGGAACATGATGCCCTGGAAGGGATAGCCGATCTGGACGAAGCCGGTCTTGCCGATGTAGGCGCGCAGCCACTTGGCCTCTTCCAGGTCTTCATCGTCGGCGTTGGCGGCGTGGCGCAGGCGCTCGGTCAGGTAGTCCACGTCCTCCTGGTCGAGCACCACGTCGTTCATGGTAAGGAAGGGGGCGCCGGCGGCCTTGGCCAATTCCACGAAGTCCTTCCACCCCTCGGGGTTCTTCTCCTCTTCCTCGCCCCAGTTGATGCTGTGGACCTCCTCGCTGACGTAGCCGCGGAAGCGGCGCATGCCGTGGCCCTCGATGAAGGCGGTCATGTCGTCTTTGAGGCTGGTCAAATCGTCAGTCATGCCAGCAACATCATACTCTAGCTCCGGGCGCTGGGCGGGGCGCTCGGAAGGCAAGAGGTAGAAGGCAAAAGGCAAAAAAGCAGGCTTCTTACCTTTTTCCTTTTGCCTTCTGACTTTTGCCTTCGCTACTCTAGCCGCATGGCTCGCTTCGAGCGCCACCTCTTCGTCTGCTGCAACCAGCGCGAGGCCGGGCACCCGCGCGGCTGCTGCGACCCTGCCGGCCAGGCCGCATTGCAGAAGGCCTTCCAGGAGAAGCTCAAGGCGCGCGGGCTGAAGGGCCGGGTGCGCGCCAACAAGTCCGGCTGCCTGGACCAGTGCGAGCACGGTCCCAACCTGGTGGTCTATCCCGAAGGCGTGTGGTACGGAGGCGTGACCCTGGCGGACGTGGACGAGATCATCGATTCCCACATTCTCGGCGGCCGCCCGGTGGAGCGCCTGCGCCTGGCGGAAGAGTGCATCAATACGGCGGCGTGCCCGCACAAGCCCAGGGACAGGAGTCCGTAGTCAGGAGTCGGGAGTCAGGAGTCAGGAGTCAGGGGTCAGGAGTTGGGAGTTAGGAGTTTGTAGTTAGGAGTTAGCGCTGACTCCTGAGTCCTGACCCCTGGCTCCCGCTGTGATAGACTTTTTTGTTTCGCATGCTGCTTTCGAAGGAATACGTAGCCTACCTGGGCCGCGAAGTCGCGAAGAAGCTGGTCGCCGGTGAGTTCATCGAGACCAAAGACCTGCCCAAGGTCACCGAGCGCGTGCACGCCGCCCTGCTGGAGGAGATGACGGTCGAAGACCGCATCAACGACGAGGTGCGCGCCATCCTGGAGCAGTACTCCGAGGAGATGCTGAAGACCGGCGCCAGCTACCAGGAGATGTTCAAGAAGGTGAAGGGCGAGCTGGTGCGCAAGTACAAGGCGGTGCTGTGAGGCTGAGCCGCGACAAGGTCAACAAGCTGGCCCACGCCGTGGCCGACGCCCTGGCCGAGACCGACGAGGTGGACTTCGTCGAGGACCGCAACTCCATCCGCGTGGAGGTGCGCCGCCTGCTGGAAGAACTGCTCAAGCAGGAAGAAAGAATCGATCTGGCCGCCCGGCAGAAGATCGAGCACCAGAAGCGCACCATCATCGAAGGCTCCGAGGAGTGGAGCATCCTCTATCGCAAGTACTATAACGAGGAAGTCAAGAAGCTGGGCCTCTAGAGCCAGTCCTCGGGGTCGGGCGCGGGCCGCGCCAGCAGCCTCTGGTGCATCTGCAGGGCCGCCTTGCGGGCGGCGGCGATGGCGGTGACCACCAGGTCGGCGCCGCGCACCACGTCCCCGGCGGCGTAGATTTCCTCGCGCGAGGTCTCGCCCGTCTCTTCCGACTTCACGAGAATCGTGCCCCACTTGGTGGCTTCCAGGTGCTGGGTGGTCTCCGGGACCTCGGTCTCGGCGCTGTAGCCGATGGCCAGGGCCACGGTGTCGCAGGGCAGGAGAAAATTGGAGCCCTCGATGGGCACGGGCGAGCGGCGGCCCTTGGCGTCGGGCTCCCCCAGCCTCATGCGGATGCACTCGGCGGCCCGCACCTCGCCCTTTTCGTTCCCCAGGAGGCGCACAGGCAGGGTGAGCCATTCGAAGATCACGCCCTCTTCCTTGGCGTGGACGCGCTCCTCGGCACGCCCGGCCATCTCCGACTCGGTGCGGCGATAGACGCAGTAAACTTTGCCGGCGGGATTGAGGCGGCGGGCGGTGCGCACGCAGTCCATGCCGGTGTCGCCGCCGCCCACCACGATGGTGACCGCGCCGGCGTGCGGGCGCGGGTCGGAAGAGTCCTGCCACGGCGGCGGGAGCAGGTCGCGCTCCAGGTTG
>DATIWW010000435.1:0-5362 GCA_035519175.1 Terriglobales bacterium | reverse complement strand
CGGGGATGGAGCTGGAGCCGAAGAGCGAGTGATGGAACTCTTTCTTGTAGTCGCAGTGCAGTTCCATCTCCGCGCCGTTGGGATCCACCAAGACCATGCCGGTCGTGTCCTTCAGGTAGAAGGGGACGTGGCGGCACTCGTCGGCGACTTTCTCCCACTCACTGTTCTTGCCGCGCTGCACCCATTTCCACAGCTCAGTGCGGTGGTAGTAGCAGGGCACGCGGGTGATGGGGGAGATGAAGGTGAAGGGCCCGATCGCGACTCCCTGCAGCTCCACCAAGCCGATGGCGGCGCTGCGCACCTTGGCGGTGGGCGTGTCCATGATCAAACGCTTGCGCTGCAGGGTGCGGAAGCCGCGGATGAACAGGTACACGCCCAGGACAGCGCCGATCATGGTGTAGATGAGGGGATCGCTGTCGCTCGACGACAGCCAGGCGGCCAGGATGGAAGCCAGCGGACTCATGGTTCAGCGGCCGACCCCGCGACCGTAGCGACCAGAACTTGAAGGGAATCTGGGCGCATCATACCCCGGCTGCGGGCGGCACGTAAATCCCTAGTCGGCGGCCGGGCGCGCGCTCAGGATCTCGTCCGCCACCGCGATAGCGCGCTCCAGCTCGTCGTCGCGGGTATAGAAGTGGGGAGCGAAGCGGACCCCGGCCCGGGGGCGCCAGTCCACCAGCACGCCGCGCTGGAGCAATTCGGCGCAGACTTCCTTGGAGCCGGGCATGTCGAGGGAGACGGTGCCGCCGCGGCGCTCCGGCTCCCGCGGGGTGTTCACGCGCCAGCCGCGCGCGTCGGCCAGCGCCATCAGCCGCGCCGTCTGCCGTTGCGACTTTTCCCGGATGCGCTCCACCCCCGCCTCGGCTACGATCTTCAGTCCCGGGCGCGCAGCATAGAGCGCGGGTACGTTGGGAGTCCCGTTCATGAAGCGGTAGGGCGGGGTGGTGTAGCGTTGCGCTCCCACCTCGAAAGCGAAGGGCTCCTGGTGGGCCATCCATCCCGTCAGCCGGGGCTCGAGCCGCGCTCCCAGGTCGGGGCGGACGTAGAGATAAGCCACGCCCGGGCCGCCGCACAGCCACTTCAGCACCCCGCCGGTGGTGAAGTCCACGTCCAGCTTCTGCACGTCCACCGGCACCGTGCCCAACGACTGGAAGGTATCGAGCAGCACGTGCGCGCCCACGCGGTGCGCCTTCTCCACGATGGCTTGGGCGTCCTGGATGTAGGCGCTGCGGAAGATCACGTGCGACATGGGCACCAGCAGCGTTTCCTCGTCGATGGCGGCCAGCATGCGCTCCAGGGGCACGGTGATGCCGTCGTCGGTCTTCACCATGTGCACGCGCGCGCCCCGCGCCCGCTGCGCCTCCCAGAAGTACATCACCGAGGGGAAGTTCATGTCGCTGTAGACGACCTTGTTGCGGCGTCCGCCGAAGTCGAAGCAGGAGGCCACCACCGCCTGGCACAGGGTGACGTTCTGGTGCACCGAGACCGAGCCTGGGGGAGCGTTCATGAGCGCGCCGATCTGGTCGCCCACCTCCGCGGCCAGCGGCCACCAATCGTCCCAGGCGCGCACCCCGCGCGTGGCCCAGCCCTCGGCGTAGTCGTGCAGGGCGTCAAACACCCCGCGCGGCATCGCCCCCAGGCTGTTGGAGATCATGTAGACGGTCTTCTCCAGGATGGGGAACTCGGGGCGGTAGCGGAGCAGGGAGTCAGGCATGAAGGGAGATTGTACCGGGAGAATTGAGTAATTGGGTAATCGGGTGATGGAGTAATTGGGGGACGGGACGCCGCCACGCTTTCAAGTTACCCAATTGCCCGATTACTCAATTACGCAATCTCCTCGGCCTGGTGAGGAGGTACGCCGCGCTCAGGATGACCAGGTACAGCACCCCGCTGACCACGGTCACGCGCGAGTACCACCAGGTCGCGATCAGGGAGACGACGATGGCGGCGAAGCCCGCGGCCGAGAGCCAGGCTCCGCCGCGCGAGCGCAGGGGCAGCGTCGCCACCTGCTCGGCGGTCAGCCGCCGCCGGAAGACGAGGTGAGCGGCCAGGGCCACCAGCCACGCCAGCATGGCCCCGAACAGGGCCGCTCCCAGCAGGTAGACGAAGGCCGACTGTGGCGCCCACTTCTCCATTCCCAGGGCCAGCACCACGCCGAACGAGGAGGCCAGCAGCGCCGCCAGCGGCGAGCCCGCCTGGTTGAGCCGCCCGAACCGGGCAGGAGCATAGCCGCCGCGGGCCAGCGAGAAGAGCATGCGCGAATCCACGTAGAGGCTGGCGTTGGCCCCGGAGAGCGCCGCGCTCAGCACCACGAAGTTCATCACGTGCGAGGCCGCCGGCAGCCCCACGTGCTGGAAGACGGTGACGAAGGGGCTCTCGCTCACCTCCTTGGCGACGCGGTTCCAGGGCATCACCCCCACCAGCACGGCGATGGCGCCCAAATAGACCACCGCCAGCAGGCTGAAGGTGAGGCGCACGGCGCGTGCGATCTCGCGCACCCCGCGCGCCTCGCCCGAGGAGATGGCCACCATCTCGATGCCGGCGAAGGTGAACAGGGAGAACGACATGGCCAGGAGGGGCGCCAGCCGCCCGCGGGGGAAGAAGCCGCCCTGCGCCGCGTACTGCGGGGCCACCTGCCCGCTCCCCAGCAGCGCCGCTCCCACCACCACGAAGGCCAGGATGGTGACCAGCTTGAACATGGCGAACCAGTACTCGAAGCGGCCCAGGTCTCCCACCGGGCGCAGGTTGACGCCGATCAGCAGGAGGGAGAACAGGGCCACCCAGGCCAGGGCGGGCACCTGCGGCAGCCACACTCGCATGCACAGGGCCGCCGCCACCATCTCCCCGCCGATGGCGATGGCGATGGCCAGCCAGTAGCCGTAGCGCGAGATGAATCCCGCCCAGGGATTGAGGTAGATCTCGGCGTAGAGCCCGAAGGAGCCGGCCGCGGGATGTACGCTGGCCATCTCGCCCAGCGCCATGGTCACCGTCCAGGTGATGGCCGCGGCCAGCAGGAAGCTCACGATGACCGCCGGCCCGGCGATGGGGATGGCCGCTCCCGAGCCCATCAGCAGCCCGGTTCCGATGGAGCCGCCCACGCCCAGCATCGCCATCTGCCCGGCGCTGAGCTGCTTCTTCAGCCCGGTCTCGGAGGCTTCCGAGGGCGGTGTGCCTGGTCGTTCCCGTGACATGGGGCAGCAACCTATCACGGCGGCAGCGGATTCCAGAAGGCCGATGACGCCGGTGTACCTTTTCCCGCGTGGGCATCCGCCCGCGCTTCCGCTAAGATAAAATCGAGCTACTGTGATTGCTGGGGGCCTTGGCTTGCGCATAGAATACGCACGCCCCCACGCCATCGTGCCCCGACGTCTCCATGGCTGACATCTCCAAGCGCTTGGAAAAAGCCGAGAAGTACCTGCAGAAGGGCAAGCAGGCCGACGCCCTGGAGGAGTACCTCGGCATCCTGGAGGACGATCCCAACAACGACCAGGTCAGCCAGACCGCCGCCGATCTCTGCCTCAACCTGAACCGCACCCAGGACGCCGCCATGCTGCTGGCGGAGATCTTCGACCGGCAGGCGGCCATCGGCGACGCCACCAAGGCCGCCATCACCTACAAGAGGCTGGCCCGCCTGCAGTCTCCCAAGGTGGAGCAGACAGTGCGCTTCGCCCAGCTCACCGAGAAGACCCGCAAGGAGGAGTCGCTCGAGGCCTACCATACGGCGGTGCGGACGCTGGTCTCCGCCGGCCGCAAGGCCGACGCCGTGGGCGCGCTGCGCCGCATGGTGGTGCTGGAGCCCAAGCTGGAGAACTTCCGCCAACTGGGTGAGTTGGCCACCCAGGTGGGCGACAACCCGGCTGCCGCCCAGGCCTTCTTCGATGCCGGGCAACTGGAGCAGAAGGAGGGTGACGGCTACCCCTGGTACGAGCGCGCCTACTCCCTGGACCCGAGAAACCGCGACGTGGCGCTGGCCTACGGGCGCGGCTTGCTGGCCCGCGGCAACGCCGCCAAGGCCATCACCATCCTGGAGCCCATCGCCACCCCCGCCGACAGCACCCCTGACTACCGCGAGGCCTACGCCCGCGCCCTGGTCTCCGCCGGCCGCGCCCTGGAGGCTGAACCCTACGTCTGGGAGCTGTTCGAGCACAATCCCAAGCAGATCGACGAGGTCATGGCCGTGATCGGGGGGCTGATCGCCAGCGACCACCAGGACAAGGCCCTGGAACTGGCCCGGCGGCTGGAGGAGCACGAGCACAAGGCCGGACGGCGCCGGGAGTTCGTCGGCCTGATGAAGGAGGTCACCGACCAGCGTGCCTGCGGCACCGAGGTCCTGGAGTACATGGTCAGGCTCTTCGACTCCGCCAACCGCGAGCATGACTACTGCAACACCTTGCTCAAGCTCTTCGAGCTGTACTACGCGGCCGGCAACTTCCTCAAGGCGGGCGACTGCCTCGACCGCGCCGCCGAGGTCGATCCCTACGAAGGCGGCCACCAGAAGCGCCTGGAGATGCTGCGCGGCAAGATCGACGGCAACCGCTTCAACGCCATCGCCCACCGCTTCGGCTCCGTGATCCAGGCGGGCGAGGAGCAGAGCACCACCCCCGGCGCCGAGGCCGAGGGCGAGACCACGGTGCTGGAAGACCTGATGCTGCAGGCGGAGATCTTCATCCAGTACTCCATGCGCTCGCGCGCGGTGGAGCGCCTGCAGCGCATCCAGAAGCTCTTTCCCCGCGAAGAGGAGCGCAACGAGAAGCTGCGCACCCTGTACCTCAACGCCGGCATGGCTCCCGGGGCGGCACCCGCGCCGGCGACGCCCGCGCCCGCCGCCACCCCGGCGGCTCCGGCTGCGGCCGCGGCCAAGGGAGCGGCGCCTCCGCCCCCGTCCCCGCCTCCGCCCGCGCCCTTGCCCCAGGCGGTGGCCAACGAGCAGGCGGTGGACAACATCGCCAAGGTCACCGAGATCACCCGCAATATCTATCGCCAGGGCAACGTGAAGGGCGTGCTGTTTGCCGCCGTCAACGACGTGGGCCGCCACTGGGGCGCCAGCCGCTGCGTGGCCGGCCTGTGCACCCCCGGCAAGCCGCCCTCGGCCGCGCTGGAGTACTGCGCCCCGGGCATCAAGCAGTCGGACGTGATGGCCATCGTCAAGCTCATCGGGGTGCTGCAGGGGCTGGCCGTGCCCAACGGCCTGGTCACCATCGCCAACGCTCCCAACGCTCCCGAGCTGGCCCCCATCAAGGCGGTCATCGCCACCCTGGGCATCCAGTCGGTGCTGGCTGTCCCCCTGGTGGACGGCGAAGAGCACGTGGGCGTGATGATTCTGGAGCAGTGTACCCCCGGCCACCAGTGGCGGCAGACCGAC
>DATIWW010000434.1:0-3045 GCA_035519175.1 Terriglobales bacterium | reverse complement strand
CACGATCTGGCCGGGCATCGCCTGCGCCGCAGCGTGGCGGCGCAGGTCGCCACGTTTCCCGAGTTCACCGACACGCTGGTGTTGGCCGGTGACGTAGCCATGCACGGGTCCGCGGACCACGGCTTCGCGGCCAGCAGCCTGGACCGCGACGCCGCCGCCGAGTCGCTCGCCCTCAGCCCCGAGCGCCTGCTGCTCACCGCCCTGGACTCTCCCAGCCTGCGCACCGAGCCCGACACCGTACTGCACCACATCGCCCAGCACGTGGTGGCCTTCGACCTGGACGGCAGCCCGGTGCGTATCTACCTGAACCGCTACACCCTGCTGCCCACCGCGATGGACTATTCCGGCCCCGCCGCGCATGCCGGCTACTGGAACTACCTGGGCGACGTGACCCTGCGCACCTGGTACACCTTCTGGTCGCTGCAGAAGGGCGGCATCCACTATCCCTTGCAGTGGAACCTGGAGCGCAACAGCCTGCCCGACCGCATGCTTATGATCACCAAGCTCACCTTCGACGGCGCCCTCGACGAGGCCCAGCTCACCATCCCGCCCGCGGTGCGCGCCCAGGCTCCGGCGCGCGCCAGTTCCTCCGACCTGGAAGCCCTGCCTCTGGGCCTTCCCAAGCAGCCCGCCGTGGAAGTGGTCCCGGGTGTAATCTTCATTCCCGGACGCTGGAACGTGACCCTGGTGCGCCAGGCGGACGGCGTGGTGGTGCTGGAGGCGCCCATCTCTTCCGGTTACTCGGCCAAAGTGATCGAGGAGGCGGGGCGACGCTTTCCCGGCCTGCCCATCAAGGCGGTGATCACCACCTCCGACGCCTGGCCGCACCTGGCCGGCATCCGCGAGTACGCGGCCCGCGGCATCCCCATCTGCGCCCTCGACCTCGACCGGCCCATCCTGGAGCGGGTTATCGGCGACCGCCGCCAAAGCAAGCCCGACCGGCTGGCGCGCGCGCCCCGGCCGCCCGTCCTTCACATCGTGTCGACGCGGACCCTTCTGGGCACTGGTCCCAACCGGCTGGAGATCATCCCTCTGCGGGGCGCGACCACGGAGCGCCAGATGATGGTGTACTTCCCGGAGCAGCGCCTGCTCTACGGCTCCGACGCCTTCCAGAAGGACCCCGGCGACGGCACCTACTACACGCCGCAGACGGTGAGCGAGGTGGTGGCCGCGGCTGCCCGCGAGCGCCTGGCGGTGGAGCGCTTCTTCATGATGCACGTCGCGCCTACACCCTGGAGCGAGTTGCAGGGCGTGCTGGACAAGGCGCAGGCCGGCCAGGTCAGGTGAGCGGGGGGCGGCGGTTGCGACCTCGCGCACTACGCTGCATCTAATCCGAAAGAAGTGTTAGGATTTACGAGCCGGATATCCCCCGGCGTGATTCTTCCGCACTCATGATCAGGAGGAGTAATGTCTGGTAACGGGATCATCGAAGTCACCGATGCGAATTTCGACCAGGAGGTGCTGCAGTCGGCGCAGCCGGTGATGGTGGATTTCTGGGCCGCCTGGTGCGGGCCCTGCAAGGCCCTGGCCCCCCTGGTGGACGAGGTCGCCGCCGCCTACAGCGGCCGCGTCAAGGTGGGCAAGATGGACGTGGACCGCAACGCCGCCACCCCCATGCGCTACGGCGTGCGCGGCATCCCCACCCTGCTCATCTTCAAGGGCGGCAAGGTGGCGGAGCAGATCGTGGGCTACGTCCCCAAGGAGCGCATCCAGCAAGCCTTAGATAAGCAACTGTGATGGCTTCGGACCGCAGTTTCTAGTTTCTCGTTTCTAGTTTCTAGAAGCACTCAGCATTCAGCCCTTCGAGATCACGGACCAATGAAAAGCCCGGCGCGGAATCGCCGGGCTTCTTCTTTCTAGAAACGAGAAACTAGAAACGAGAAACTCAGTACTTGCGAAGTACGCCGATGACGCGCCCCTGGATCTCGACCGCGGCGGCGGGCACCAGGATGGGCTGGATGCTGGGGTTGGAGGGCTGCAGGCGGATGACCGCGCCTTCCTTGTAGAAGCGCTTGAGGGTGGTTTCGGCGCCTTCCACCAGGGCCACCACGATCTCGCCGTTGCGCGCGGTCGAAACCTTCTCCACCAGCACGTAGTCGCCGTCCACGATGTGCTCGTCCTGCATGGAGTCGCCGCGCACCTCGAGCACGTAGACGTCCTTGGCGCGGGTGAGGTCGGCGAGGGAGATGGTGTCGGGCTGCTCGAAGGTCTCCACCGGTCGGCCGGCGGCGATGCGTCCTACCAGCGGCAGCACGCCGGGCGCGAAGGCCAGCTTCATCTTGCCCTTGGGCGCGATCAGGTCGATGGAGCGGCTGCGGTTGTAGTCGCGCTTGAGCAGGCCCTTCTTCTCGAGATTGGTGACGTGCTTGTGCACGGTGGCCAGGGAAGAGAGTCCCAGGCCCTGGCCGATCTCCTCGAAGGAGGGCGAGTAACCGTGCTTCTGCACGAAGTGGGCGATGAAGTCGTAGAGCTCGCGTTGCCGCCGGGTGAGTGCCATTTCGCCCTTAGCTTAAGCGAATAAAAGGCGAATGTCAAGCGGTTCTGCAATCGGCAATCTGAAATCTGCAATCTACAGCCGATCTACGGCTTGCCCGCGGCCGTGGAGAAGTCCATCTTCACGTCCGCCTTGTCGGCCTCGTCGGCCTTGAAGAGCGGGCGCGGGGTGAGGTGCATCATGCCGGCCACGATCATGTCGGGGAACTGGGCGATGCGGATGTTGAAGGTGTTGACCGAGTCGTTATAGAACTCGCGCCGGTCGGCGATGGAGTTCTCGATCTCCGTGATCCGACCCTGCAACTGCATGAAGCTGGTGTTGGCCTTCAGTTCGGGATAGTTCTCGGCCACGGCGAAGAGGCCGCGCACGGCGGTGGTCAGGGCGGCGTCGGCCTGCGCCTTCTGGTCCACGGTGGTGGCCTTGGACCACAGCGCGCGCGCCTCGGTGATCTTCTGGAAGGTGGACTGCTCGTACTGGGCGTAGCCCTTGCAGACGTCCAGCAGCTTGGTCAGTTCGTCGTGGCGCTGCTTGAGCAGCACGTCGATGTTCGA
>DATIWW010000433.1:0-5642 GCA_035519175.1 Terriglobales bacterium | reverse complement strand
GGAGATCAACGCCTGGCCGGTGGAGCCCATGGGCTACGGCGCCGTGGACCTGAAGTACCGCTTCCAGTGGACCGCACCCATCGCCATCTCACCGCTCGATCCCGGCGCTCTGTATCACGGCGCCCAGGTCGTCTTTAAGAGCACGGACGGCGGCACGAGCTGGACCGCCATCAGCCCCGACCTCACCCGCAACGACAAGGCGAAGCAAGCCTCCTCAGGCGGGCCCATCACCCAGGACAACACCAGCGTCGAGTACTACGACACGGTCTTCAGCATCGAGCCCTCGCCGCTGGAGAAGGACACCCTCTGGGTGGGCAGCGACGACGGCCTGGTGCAGCTCACCCGCGACGGCGGCAAAACCTGGACCAACATCACCCCCAAGGACCTGCCGGAATGGAGCCGCATCAACCTGGTCTCAGCCTCGCCCTTTGAAGCAGGCACCGCCTACGTCGCCGCCGATCGCCACGAGCTCGACGACTTCGCTCCCTACATCTACAAGACCACCGACTTCGGCAAGACGTGGACGCGCATCGACAGCGGCCTGCCCGCGGGCGCCTCGGTGCACGCGGTGCGCGAGGACACGGTGCGCAAGGGCCTGCTCTTCGCCGGCACCGAAACCTCGATCTGGGCCTCCTTCGATGGCGGCGCGCACTGGCAGTCGCTGCAGCAGAACCTGCCGCCCACCCCCGTCCACGACCTGGTGGTGAAGGGCGACGACCTGGTGGTCGCCACCCACGGCCGGTCCTTCTGGGTGCTCGACGACATCTCGCCCCTGCGCCAGTACGGCGCGGAGGTGGCCTCGGCCGACGCCTACTTCTTCAAGCCTTCTCCCGCGCTGCGCACCGACATCGGTTCCGGCGGCTTCCGGCGCGGCGGCGGGGCGGCCACCGCCGGGCAGAACCGGCCCAACGGCGTCGTCTTCTATTACTGGCTGAAGAACGAGATCAAGCCGCCGGAGCGGCCGGCGGCGGGTGAAGGCGGGGAGGGAACCCAGGCCCGGCCCGAGGGCCGGCGTCCCGCGCCCCCTGTCACCCTGGAGATCCTTGACGCGCAAGGCAAGCTGGTGCGTAGGTATCCCGCGCCCCCGCAGCCCCGGGCGGAGGGCGCCGAGGAGAGTCCCTTCCAGCGTCCGCCGCAGCCCTTGCCTACCAAGGCGGGCGTGAACCGCTTCATCTGGGACTTGCACTACTCCGAGGCGACCGCGGTCCCGGGCGCCATCCTGTGGGGCGGCAACATGCAGGGCCCGCTGGTGGTTCCCGGTACCTACACCGCCAAGCTCACCATCGAGGGCAAGACCTACACCCAGTCCTTCGAGGTGAAGCTCGATCCCCGCGTCACCACCTCGCAGGCGGACCTGGAGAAGCAGCTTGACCTGGCGCAGAAGGCCCACCAGCGTCTGGACGAGATGGACAAGGCCATCAACCAGATGCGGGCCGTGCACGCGCAGGTGGAGGAACTGACCCGGCGCCTGGACGGCGATCCGCGCGCGCGCGAGATCCGCGAGGCCGGCCGCCAGCTCGACGCCAAGCTCACCGCGGTCGAGGACGTGCTCATCCAGAGCAAGTCCAAGAGCAACGAAGACCCGCTCAACTATCCCGTGAAGCTCAACAACCGCATGGCCGAACTGGTGAGCGTGATCGAGAGCGCTCCCAGCGCGCCCACGCAGCAGTCCTACGAGGTCTTCCAGATGCTGAGCAGCCAGATGGACGAGCAGCTCGCCAAGTGGAAGGAGATCCTGGGCACGGACGTTCCCGCCTTCAACGACCTGGTGAAGAAGCAGGACATCCCGGCGGTGCTGCTGCCTGCGGAGCGAGGCCGGCCGTGATCTCGCGGCGGCGGTTGCTGCAGTTCACGGCGGCGGCAGCCGGCGCGGGCGCCGCCCTGCGCTGGACGCCCGCGAGCGTGCTGGCCAAGGAGGGCCCGCTGCCGCCCTCCCTCGCCGTGCTCAAGTCCATGAAGTCGCTGGCCAAACCCATCACCCGCGAGGAGCGGGCGGCGCGGCTGGAAAAAGCGCGGCGGCTGATGGCCGAGAACCGCCTCGACGCCATCCTGCTGATCGGCGGGACTTCGCTGGTGTATTTCACCGGCATCCGCTGGTGGCTGAGCGAGCGTCTGTTCGCGCTGGTGGTGCCGGCGCGCGGCCAGGCCTTCTTCGTCTGTCCCGCCTTCGAGGCCGACCGCGCCCACGAGCAGATCGCGCTCGGGCCTCTGGACAAGGACACCCCCGTCCTCCTCTGGGAGGAGGACGAGAGTCCCCACCGGCTGGTGGCGCAGGGCCTGAAGGAGCGCGGCATCGCGAGCGGGCGCCTGGGCATCGAGGAGACGGTGCGCTTCGTCTACGCCGATGGCGTGGCCAAGGCCGCGCCCGCGCTGGAACTGGTGAGCGCCACCCCGGTCACCGCCGGCTGCCGACAGGTGAAGAGCGCGCACGAGATCGAACTCATGCGCCTGGCCTCCAAAGTCACCATCACCGCCTACGAGGCCGCGTGGCGCGCCCTCAAGCCGGGCATGACCGAATCCGACTTCGAGACGCTGGTCTCCACCGCCCACGAGCGCCTGGGCTTTGAAGGCGGCGCCGGCGTGCAGACCGGCATCTACTCGGCGCTGCCCCACGGCTCGCTCACGCCGCAAGTCATCCGCGAGAACACCATCCTGCTGATGGATGGCGGCTGCCGGGTCGAAGGCTACGAGTCCGACATCAGCCGCACCTTCGTCCTGGGCAAGCCTTCGGACAAGATGAAGAAGGTCTTCGAGATCGTGCACAAAGCGCAGAGCGCGGCGCTGGGTGCGGCTCGCCCGGAGGTGGAGGCGCAGGCGGTGGATGCGGCCGCGCGCAAGGTGATCGAGGAAGCCGGCTACGGCCCCGGCTACAAGTACTTCAGCCACCGCGTGGGCCACGGCATCGGCATGGACGGCCACGAGTGGCCCTACCTGGTGCGGGGCGACGCCGTCGCGCTCCAGCCCGACATGGTCTTCAGCGACGAGCCCGGCATCTACATCCGCGGGGAATTCGGAGTGCGCCTGGAGGATGACCTGCATATCACCGAGAACGGCGCCGAGCTGTTCACCTCGCAGAGCCCCTCGCTGGAGCACCCGTTCGGCTGATCGGAAGCCCGCTCACGCCAGCTGCCACACCGTGTCGAGCACGGTGCCGTCCACCCATTTGACCACCGCCACCGGGCGCTCGGTGAGCCGCGGCTTCTGCGGCGCGCCGCCGCAGATCTGCTCCACCTCTTTCTTGATCTCCTGGATGGGCCGGATGGGCAGCCCCGAGCCCTTCACGGCGTCCACCAGGTCCTGCCGGCGCGGGTTGATGGCGATGCCACGCTCGGTCACCACTACGTCGATCAGTTCACCCGGCCCGCACAAGGTGGTCACGCTGTCGCGGATCACGGGGATGCGGTCGCGGAACGAGGGCACCGCCAGGATGGTGCAGCCGGCGAAGAGGCAGTTCTGCCAGCCCCCGATGCCGTGCAGCAGCCGCCCGTCGGAGTGCGTGACCACGTTGCCGTTGAAGTTCACGTCCACTTCGGTCGCGCCCAGCACCACCGCATCCACCAGGGAGGCGAAGTTGCCCTTGCCGTGGAAGTTGTAGGAGGTGAAGGGCGAGGTGGCCACGTGCCGCGGGTTCGAGGCCAGCGAGCGCACGCCCTCCAGGTCGAAGGTCTGGCCGTCGAGGATGTAGTCGGTCAGGCCTTCCTCGAGCAGTTCGACGAGGTAGCGCGTGGAGCCGCCGCGCACGAAGCGCGCCTTCACCCCCGCTTCCTTCATCATTTCTTTCAGATACTGGACGAAGGCAAGCGCGATGCCGCCGGCGCCTGCCTGGAAGCTGAAGCCCTCGCGCAGGATGCCGGCGGCGCGCAGGAACCTGGCTACCAGCTCCGCGATGCGCAGGCGGTCGGGGCTGCGCGTGATCTGCGTGGTGCCGGAGACGATGCGGGCGGGGTCGCCGATGGAGGGCACCTCCACCAACCAGTCCACGTTGTTGCCCTGGATCTGCCAGGGCACGCAGGGGAAGGGCACCAGGTTGTCGGTCACAACGATGACGTGGTCGGCGTACATGGAATCGGCGAGGGCGAAGCCCAGCGAGCCGCACGCCGACTTGCCGTGCGCGCCGTTGGCGTTGCCGAAGGCGTCGGCGGAGGGCGCGGCGATCACCGCGATGTCGATGTGCACCTCGCCGTCCTGGATGGCCTGCCAGCGCCCGCCGTGCGAGCGCAGCACGCCCAGCCCGCGCATCTTGCCGCGCGAGCAATACTCCCCCAGCGGACCGTTCATGGAGCCTTCGATGTGGTGCACAGCGCCCGCTTCGATCAGGTCGATGACCGGCGCCTGCGCGGGGAAGCTGGCGCTGGGAAACCACATCAGGTCGCGGGCGCCCATACGCGCGGCGGTCTGCAGGGTCTCGAGCGCGACCGCGTCGCCGTCGCGCAGGTGATGGTGCGTCGAGATCGTCATGCCGTCGCGCAGGCCGCAGCGGCGCAGCGCCTCTTCGAGCGAGGCCACGCGCTTGTCGCCGTCCTCGGGATAGGCGGCGCAGGAGCGGATGGGCGCGCCGTGCTTCGTGCCCGCCGGCTTGTGCTGGTTCACTCCCTGGAAGGGGACCTGCGCCCGCCCGTTGGCCTCGGCGGGCACCAGGCGATTGGCGGCATTGCGCTCGAGTTCGGTCTTGACGGTCATGGCTTGCGCTCCGGCGCCAGCCCCGTCTGCCGCGCGCGCTCCACCAGCTTGAGGGCGCGCTGGACCACCGGCGGATCGATCATCTTGGAGCCCAGCGCGACCACGGCCAGGCCCTTGGCTTGCGCCTCCTCGAAGGCGGCCACGATGCGCTGCGCCTTTTCGATCTCGGCGGGGGTGGGTGCGAAGGCTTCGTGGATCACCGAGATCTGCAGCGGATGGATGCAGCCCATGCCCTCGAAGCCCAGAGCGCGTGAGGCGCGTCCCCAGGTGCGCAGGCCTTCCATGTCGGCCACGTCGCTGAAGACGGAGTCGATGGCCTGCACCCCCGCGGCCCGCGCCGCGTTCACCATGCGCTGGCGCGCGAAGAGCGACTCCGTGCCCTCCGCCGAGCGCGCCACCCCCAGGTCGGTGGTGTAGTCCTCCAGGCCGATGGTCAGCGCGCAGAGGCGCTGCGAGGCGCTGGCGATGGCGAAGGCATTCTCGATGCCCAGCGCCGACTCCAGGATGGGCATCAGCCAGAGCACGCGCTCCTGCGCCACGCGCTGCTGGATCTCGCGGAGGTGGCGCTCGACCTCGAGCACCTGCTCCGCGTGCTCCACCTTGGGGATCAGGATCACGTCCGGCGCCTCGGGTACGACCTCTTCCAGGTCGGCCAACCCCAGGGGCAGCGGGTTGATGCGCACCATGCGCTCGGCGCGGGCGAAGTCCACCGCGCGCAGCGCGTTGCGCACCAGCACGCGCGCGGCGTCCTTCTCCGCGGGGTGCACCGAATCCTCCAGGTCGAGGATGATGGCGTCTGGGGCGTGCAGCCCGGCATTGATGAAGTACTTGGGCTCGTTGCCGGGCAGGTAGAGGCGGGAGCGGCGCAGGCGGTCGCGCGCGGAGGACGCGGGCAGGGTCCGACTTGGAAGCTGGTAGCGGCGCCCGGTTTCCGGGCCGGAGCGGCGCACCGCGGCCTCGAT
>DATIWW010000432.1:0-4473 GCA_035519175.1 Terriglobales bacterium | reverse complement strand
GCGCCTACCTGAAGCAGGCCACGCAGAAATACGACCTCATTATTTATGCCTACCTGGATTCGCACACCCTGCTGACCAGCTACTCCTCGCTGCGGCTGGAGAATTACGTGTATACGCAGGAGAGCCTGGAAGAGGCGCGGCGGCTGCTCAAGCCCAACGGCACGCTGATCCTGGCCTTCGCCAGCGGCAACAGCTTCGTCACCAACCGGCTGTTCGCGGTGATGGCGCGGGTCTTCGGGGCGCCGCCGCTGGCCTACTTCACCGCCTACGACACCGCCGGCGTGGTCTTCGTGGAGGGCGCGGCGCGCACCGCCGGCCGCAACATCCCCTTCCCCGAGATCAGCCACGACCTGCCCCCGCCCCCGCCGGCCTCGCTGCTGCCCACCGACAAGTGGCCGTTCCTGTTCCTGGCCAAGCGCCAGATCCCCGGGCCCATCCTGGCGGTGCTGCTCATCTTCATCGCGGCTGCGGCGGTGCTGGTGCGCTTCACGGTGGGACTGGGACGCATCGCCCAGCGCGAGAACCTGCACTTCTTCACCCTGGGCGCCGGCTTCCTGCTGCTCGAGACCAAGGGCATCACCGAACTCTCGCTGCTCTTCGGCTCTACCTGGGTGGTCAACGCGGTGGTGATCGGAGCGTTCCTGGGGATGGCGCTCGCGGCCAACTTGGTGGTGCTGAAGCGGCCGATTTCGCGGGTGCCGGCGTATGTCGGGCTGTTTCTGTTCACTGCGGTGAGCGCGGTCTTCCCTTACTCCATCCTCAACGTGCTCTCCTCGGGGCAGAAGGTGGGAGTGGCGGCGGTGCTGGTGGGCTTGCCGGTGTTTTTCTCCGGGCTGATCTTCTCGCGCTCCTTCCGGGACACGGCGCAGCCGGCGCAGGCGCTGGGCGTGAACCTGCTGGGGGCGGTCATCGGGGGCGCGGCGGAGAACCTGGTGATGATCGGAGGCACGCCGGTGCTGGGCTACCTGGCCCTGGCGCTCTACGTGGCCTCCGCGCTGGCGGTGCCCGGCCGTGTGCGGGCGGATCTTCGATCCGCCCCCGCCGCCGCTTCGGGGGCGGCGTCATCCTGAGCGGTCCCGCCACGCGGGACCGCGAAGGACCTCGCGTGGAGTACAGCGACCGCCGCTCGTCCTCGCTGCGCCCTCGCTGACGCTCCGGGCTCACTCGGACTGGGTTCTTGACCGGCGCTATACGGCACGACTGAAGTCGTGCCCTCCCACCCAACCGGCAGAACTCCCATTCCTCCGTGTCCTCTGTGTCCTCTGTGGTTAAGTCCTAGCTCGCGGCGGTGAGGATGATGGGGGCGTCCTGGGTGACCACGATGGTGTGCTCGAAGTGGGCGGCGAGCTTGTGGTCGGCGGTCTTGTAGGTCCAGCCGTCGTGGGCGAGCAGGGAGCGGCCGCTGCCGGCGGCGATGATGGGCTCGACGGCCAGGACCAAGCCCTCGGTGAGGCGCTCGTGGGCGTTGGGATCGAAGAAGTTGGGGACGCTGGGCTTCTCGTGGATACTGCGGCCGATGCCGTGGCCGCAGAGGTCGCGCACCACCGAGAATCCCTGGCGGCGCACCTCGCGCTCCACCACCACCCCGATCTCGAAGACGCGCTGGCCGGCGCGCGCCACCTGCATGGCCTGGCGAAAGGCGTGCTCGGCGCAGGCGGCCAGGCGGCGGGCGGTGGCCGAGACCTGGCCCACGGGCACGGTGACGGCGGCGTCGGCCATGAAGCCGTCCTTCTCCAGAGTGACGTCGAGCTTGACCAGGTCGCCCTCTTGCAGGGCGCGCTGCCCGGGGATGCCGTGCACGATCTCGTCGTTCACGCTGATGCAGACGGCGCCCGGGAAGTTATAGACCAGCACGGGAGCGGACCGGGCGCCGTGCTCGCGGATGAGGCGGTCGGCGACGGCGTCGAGCTCGCCCGTGGTCACGCCCGGGCGCACCAGCGCCTTGAGCGCGGCCAGCACCAGGGCCACCACCGCGCCCGCGGCCCGCATGCCCTGCATCTCTTCTTCAGTAGTGATGCACACACTCCGCCCCCGCGAACGACCCAGTATAGATGATGCGCTCTAGGAGGGGCGGCGGACGATGACCGGGCCGGGCTGGGCGGCGCGGCCGGGACGCGGGGCCGGTCCGGATTCGATGCGGTTGCGTCCGTTGGCCTTGGCGCGGTAGAGGGCCTGGTCGGCAGCGTGGACCACGGCCTCGAGGCCAGGGTCGTTGGGTCCGGGCTCGGCGGCGCCGATGCTGACGGTGACGAAGACGCCGCTCTTGGACTGCGGGCGAGTGCGCGGACGAGCGCGGCCGCGGCCGGGGGCACGCCGGTCCTGGCCGCGGCGCGGGGCACGCCGCCGCTCCAGGGTACGTACGGTGAAGGTGGAGTGCTCGATGGCGCGGCGCAGCTCCTCCAGGTGAGCCAGGGCCTTGTCGAGCGGGGTCTCAGGAAAGAGCACGGCGAACTCTTCCCCGCCCCAGCGGAAGGCCTTGCCGCCGCCGGAGACGCGGGCCAGGCGCGAGGCCACCAGACGCAGCACTTGGTCGCCGGTCTCGTGCCCGTAGGTGTCGTTGAACTGCTTGAAGTGGTCGATGTCGACGATGGCCAGGGTGTAGCGCTCGCCCAGGTTGAGGGTGGCGTCGTGGAAGGCGCGGCGTGCGGGCAGGCTGGTGAGCTGGTCGTGGTAAGCCATGCGGTAGAAGTTCTCGATGACCGCGACCACCAGGATGAGTGCGGCGGTGGCCAGCCAGGCGCCGCGAAAGTCGCCGGCGCTGCGCAGGGCGAGCAGGACGGCGGCCAGCGCCCACAGGAAGCCGCTGTCCACGGGCTCGCCGCGCAGGGAGAAGCGCAGCAGCAGCGCGGCGCCCGCCAGCAGGAAGAGCAGCAGCGCGATCTGGGGAACGCCCGCCAGGCCGAAGCCGGGGAGAGGCGTGGCGGTGAGCAGCGCGGCCACGCCCGCCAGCTCGGGCTGGCAGAGCGTAGCCACCACCAGGAATTGCGCGGCCAGCAGTCCCAGCCGCCATCCGGATTCCGAGCTGAACAGCGCGTGCTCGCGCGACATGGCCAGCACCGCCAGGTTCAGCGGCAGCAGAAAGGCCAGCGCGTGGAGGATCACGGCGCCGGTGGGGGAGGGAGGGGGAAAGACCAGCAGCCCCCAGTCGGCCAGGGCCAGGACCAGGAGGGCGAACAGGACGCGGGTGGAGCGCAAACGCGCCGCCAGCAGCAGGCCGGCGACGAACACGGCGTAGGGATAGAAGCGCAGCACCGGGGCCAGCGAGGCCGGCACCAGGGCGGGGCGCAGCAGCAGCAGGGCGGCCAGCAGCAGCAGTCCGCCGGGGACGAGGAAAATGTAAAGCAGCCTTCCCCCGCTCAGGTTCACGCCCCCGCCCTCCTAGGATGCGCGGGCCGCGGCCGCAGCGCCCGCCCGATCATTATGCCGGGGGAAGAGGCGCGGAGAAATGGCTTTCCAGGTTCAATGAGGTGACGGAAGGACGAGGCGGCGCGCGCCGGCGGCCGTCGGCTACTGGGGCACCGAGGTCATGACGGTGGCGCCGGCGGCGGGAGAGCCGAGGCTCCACTCGCAGGGAATGCGGCCGTCCACCTGGCGATCGGCGACCGGGCGGAATCCCGCCGGCTCAGCAAGCTGGTGGAGCACGTCGCGGGCGAGCCAGAGGCTGTTGGGAGCGGCGTACTTCTGCATGTGGCCGGCGATGTCGACGACCTCGTCGCTGATCTCTTCCATGCGCTTGGACTCGGGGAAGACCACCTCGCCGGCGTTCACGCCGCAACGCACGCGGAAGGGAGCGTGCAGGTGGTGGATGCCGTCGTTGAACCAGCTCAGGCCGGCAAGCACGTCCTGGCCCGCCTTCACCGCTTCGTCGGGGGTGGCGAAGGCGACCATGACGCCGTCGGGGGTCCAGGCCGATTTCCACGCCTGGTTGACCTTCAGGAAGTGCTCGACGAACTTCTTGTACTCGGTGAAGGCGTGCTCGACGGCCAGCTTCTCCTCGCCCGCCTTCATCTTGGTCGAGTCCACGACATCGATGGCGAGGAAGGCGAGAATGCGCTTCTCCTGGGAGAGGATCTTCTTGGCCTCGGCGTACTCGCGGAGCAGGGCCAGGCGCTGCCCGGAGACGCGCTCGGCGGAGGAGGCCTCCGCGGTCCTGGTGCCGACGGAGCGGGCGCGCACCACGCGCGTCTTGGCCCAGGCGCTCAGCCGGTCGAAGGGGACCAGGAGCAGGTGGCGCGCCACGAAGGCGGCCGCCCCCAGCAGCGCCAGCATGAGGTTCCAGCCCCCCACCACCAGGCGGAAGGTGAAGATCTTCTCCGCCAGGGAGAGCACCGGGGTCACGATGGCGGACAAGACGGCCATGAGGCGGGTGCCGGCCACCATCTCCGAGCGGATGACCCCCGCTCCGATGATCATGTAGGCGAAGAACGCCAGAGGCACGGCCAGGGAGCCGATGGAGACGATGCGCCGCGCCGT
>DATIWW010000431.1:0-2566 GCA_035519175.1 Terriglobales bacterium | reverse complement strand
TCAAAGAGCTGGCCAAGATGACCTCCATCGATCCCTGGTTCCTCTACCAGCTCAAGGAGATCACCGACCTGCAGATGGAATTGGAGAAGCACCCGTTCGAGAGCGTGCCGCCGGCGCTGCTGCGCGAGGCCAAGCGCATGGGCTTCTCCGACGCGCGCCTGGCCGACGTGTGGCGGCTGAACAGCGGCAAGGGAGCCAGCGAAAAGGTGCGGCACGCCCGCAAGCAGAACGGCATCACCCCGGTCTACAAACGGGTGGACACTTGCGCCGCCGAGTTCGAGAGCTTCACGCCGTATCTCTACTCCACCTTCGAAGTGGAAGACGAGGCCGCGCCCACGGCGAAGAAGAAGGTCATCATCCTGGGCAGCGGGCCCAATCGCATCGGGCAGGGGATCGAGTTCGACTACTGCTGCTGCCACGCCGCCTTCGCGCTGCGCGACGACGGCTACGAGACCATCATGGTGAACTGCAACCCGGAGACGGTTTCCACCGACTACGACACCTCCGACCGCCTGTATTTCGAGCCCCTCACCCGCGAAGACGTGCTGGCGGTCTATGAGCATGAGGCCGCGGCGCAGGCGGCTGTCGGGGTGATCGTGCAGTTCGGGGGGCAGACGCCGCTGAACCTGGCACTGCCGCTCAAGGCCGCGGGCACGCCCATCATCGGCACCTCGCCCGAGTCCATCGACCTGGCCGAGGACCGCAAGCGCTTCAACCGGCTGCTGGAGGAGCTCGCGATCCCGCAGCCCGCCGGGGGCATGGCCACCAGCCTGGAGGAGGCGGTGGCGGCGGCCAACCGCGTCGGCTACCCGGTGCTGGTGCGGCCGAGCTACGTGCTGGGCGGGCGCGCCATGGTGATCGCCTACGACGACGACACCGTCACCCGCTACATGAAGGAGGCGGTGGAGTACTCGCAGGAGCGCCCGGTGCTGATCGACCACTTCCTGGAGGATGCCACCGAGGTGGACGTGGACTGCCTGAGCGACGGCGAGGACGTGGTCATCGCCGGCATCATGCAGCACATCGAGGAGGCCGGCATCCACTCCGGCGACTCTTCCTGCGTGCTGCCCGCGGTGGACATCCCCGAGGCCCAGCTCGCCACCATGCGCGACTACACCTTCCGGCTGGCGCGCGCCCTCAAGGTGATCGGGCTGATGAACGTGCAGTACGCCATCCAGCACGACAAGGTGTTCGTGCTCGAGGTCAACCCGCGCGCCTCGCGTACCGTGCCCTATGTGTCGAAGGCCACGGGCGTGCCCCTGGCCAAGATCGCGGCCCGGCTGATGACCGGGCGCAAGCTGCGCGAGTTCCTGCCCGAGAGCGTCGAGCGCGCGACGGATCTCTCCACCGGCGCCGGCTACTACGTGAAGTCGCCGGTCTTCCCCTGGTCGAAGTTCCCGGGAGTGGACACGGTGCTGGGTCCGGAGATGAAATCCACCGGCGAGGTGATGGGCGTGGCCGAGACCTTCGGCGAAGCCTTCGCCAAGGCGCAGATCGCCGCCGGGCAGACCCTGCCCACCGCCGGCACCGCCTTCATCAGCGTCACCGAGCGCGACAAGCCGCACGCCGCCGCGGTGGCGCAGCGCTTCGTGGAACTGGGCTTCAAGCTGGTGGCCACCCACGGCACCGCCGCGGTCCTGGAAAAGGCCGGGCTGACCGTGGACCGCGTGTATAAGGTCAAGGAAGGCCGGCCCAACGTGGTGGACCTGATCAAGGGCGACAAGATCCAGCTCATCATCAACACCCCGCACGGGCCCGACCCATTCTTCGACGAGAAAGCCATCCGGCGCGCCGCCATCACCCACCACATCCCCACCATCACCACCTTGAGTGCGGCGCGGGCCGCGGCCGAAGGCATCGCCGCCCTGCAGCGCGGCGAGGTCACGGTGCGCGCCCTGCAGCAACTGCACGCCGAGCGCTTCGCCGCGCGCTAGAGATCTCACCGCAGAGGACGCAGAGATCGCAGAGGAAAACGGGAGAAGGCGCGTGCGGTAGAATGCTGGTCTTTCCAGGAGCCGCACGATGCCTCCCCAAGCCGTTCCGCCAACCGCATTCCCCGCTTCCTTCATCACGCCCGAGTACATCGAGGACTTCCGCCGTGCCGCCCATCAGGCGGTGGACTGGGTGGCGGAGTACCTGCGCGATCCGCGCCGCTATCCCGTGGTGGCGCGCCTCCAGCCCGGCGAATTGATGGACGCGCTGCCGGCCGCGGCGCCCGAGCAGGGCGAACCCTACGAGAGCATCTGGCAGGACTTCGAGCAGAAGATTCTGCCCGCGGTGACGCATTGGAACCACCCCGGCTTCTTCGCCTTCTTTGCCACCAGCTCCTGCGCTCCCGCCATCCTGGGCGAGTTCCTGTGCGCCGCGCTCAACACCAACGGCCTGCACTGGAAGACCTCGCCGGCGCTGGCTGAGCTGGAGCAGGTCTCGCTGGCCTGGCTGCGCCGCTGGATGGGATTGCCGGAGGAGTTCTTCGGCATCATCTACGACACCGCTTCGGTGGGCAGCCTGCACGCCATCGCCTGCGCCCGTGAGATGGTGGATCCGGAGGCCCACGCCCGCGGCA
>DATIWW010000430.1:0-2177 GCA_035519175.1 Terriglobales bacterium | reverse complement strand
GCAGGTGCTCGCCCGCCGCTACCAGCCCTCCGACCCCTCGCCCCTCGACGCCGTGGCCGAGCTGCTGCACGAGGGCCGGCACTACTTCCGCACCGGCATCTCGCTGGTGGTGGGGGAGCGAGTGGAGCGCCAGGCCGGGCGTGGCCCGGCGCATTCCGGAGCCGGGACGAGATCCGAATTGAGCCAGCCCATCAAGCTGGCCGGGCGCGCGCTGGGCGTGATCGAGGTGGAGAGCGGCCGCCCCGGCGCCTTTTCGCAGGAAGATCGCATCCTCCTGAAAGAGGTGGCCGAGCGCCTGGCGCGTTTCCTGACCGGGCGCGGCAAGTACGTGGTGCGCAGAGCACGGGATGCCGCGACCGCGCGCGCCGGGGCCGCCGGTGGTCCGGAGCGCCATCAGCCCTCGAGCGAGCGCGCCACCGCGCCGCGCGCCGCCGCCGCAGGAGAGACGCCCCGCTCATGAGCGTGCCGCGCGTGGAGTCCCTCACCGAACTCAAGCGCCTGGCCAACCGCCTGCGCATCGACATCGTGAGGATGATCGGGGCGGCGGGCAGCGGCCATCCCGGAGGCTCGCTCTCCGAGGTGGAACTGCTGACTGCGCTCTACTTCCGCGTGCTGCGCCACGATCCCAAGCGCCCCGAGTGGCCGGGGCGCGACCGCTTCGTGCTTTCCAAGGGGCACGGCTGCCCCGCGCTCTACGCCGTCTATGCCGCCGCCGGCTACCTGGATCCGGCGGTGCTGCCCACGCTGCGCAAGCTGGGCTCGCCCCTGCAGGGCCATCCCGACAAGCGCATGCTGGCGATCCTGGAGGCCTCGACCGGCTCGCTGGGCCAGGGACTCTCCATCGGCATCGGCATGGCGCTGGCCGCCAAGATGGACCAGGCCGACTACCACGTCTTCGTGATGACCGGCGACGGCGAGGTGCAGGAAGGGCAGATCTGGGAGGCGGCCATGTTCGCTCCCTACCACAAGCTCGGCAACCTGACGCTGATCGTCGACTGCAACCAGCAGCAGCTCGACGACTGGACGGAGAAGATCCTGTCGCTGGAGCCGCTGGCGGAGAAGTTCCGCAGCTTCGGCTGGCGCGCGGTGGAGATCGACGGCCACGACTTCGAGCAGGTGCTGCCGGCGCTGGAGCAGGCGCGCGCCAACCCGGGCGCGCAGCCCACCGCCATCCTCGCCCACACCGTGAAGGGCAAGGGCGTCTCGTTCATGGAGAACAACATCAAGTGGCACGGCGTGGCTCCCAAGCCCGACGAGGTGGCCAAGGCCGTGGCCGAGCTGGAAGCGGCAGCCCAGCAGCTCTAAAGGAGAGAGACTTGGAAGCCAGCGCAGCTCCCATGGCACCAGCAGCCCCGGCGCGACGCACCGAGATGAAGGCTACAACCACCAAGTTCGAGCTGAAAATGGGCCTGGCCACGCGCGAAGCCTATGGGCAAGCGCTGGCCGAATTGGGCCGCGCCAACCCTAACGTGGTCGCCCTGGACGCCGACCTGGCCAAATCCACCTACAGCGCCACCTTCGCCAAGGACTTTCCCGAACGCTTCATCACCTGCGGCATCGCCGAAGCCGACATGGTGAGCATCGCCAGCGGCCTGGCCCTGGCCGGCAAGGTCCCCTTCGCCTCCTCCTTCGCCGTCTTCCTGTGCGACAAGGCCTACGACCAGTTGCGCATGTGCGTGGCCTATCCCGGGGTGAACGCCAAGTTCTGCGGCTCGCACGGCGGCATCTCCATCGGCGAGGACGGTCCCAGCCAGCAGGCGGTGGAGGACTTCGCCCTGATGTGCTCGCTGCCCGGCTTCGTGGTGGTGTGCCCGGCCGACGAGCACGCCGCCCGCGCCCTGGTGCATCGCATGGCCGAACACGTGGGACCGTGCTACATGCGCACCGGGCGCCCCAAGGTCCCGGTCATCTATAACGCCGAAGAGAAATTCGAGATCGGCAAGGCCAAGGTACACGGCAGCGGGCGCGACGCCGCCATTGTGGCCTGCGGCCTGGAGGTGGGCTACGCCCTGCAGGCGCAGGCGCAACTGGAGGAAGAGGGCATCCACGCCCGCGTCCTCGACATGCATACCCTGAAACCGCTGGACGACGCCGCCATCGCCCAGGCGGCGCGCGAGTGCGGCGCCCTGGTCACCGCCGAGGAGCACGTGCTCGACGGCGGGCTGGGCGCGCGCGTG
>DATIWW010000429.1:0-6589 GCA_035519175.1 Terriglobales bacterium | reverse complement strand
CGACTTGTAAAATTCGTCGGCTTCCCGCAGACGCTCTGCGAAGATCTCGTCAAATTGCTTTCCGAAGGGTTTGCCCTTCTGTTCCGGAGAAGCTTTCGAGAGCCGCAGGCGGATCACCTTGCTCTGGCCGGCGCCGACCTTGATCGTGTAGTGTGCCGCGACCTTGGTGCCCTTCTTGTCGGGGTTCACCGCGGCGTGGTTGCCCTGCACCACGCAGTCGTGGATGCCATCCTTGACGTAGGGGCTCGCGTTCTTCAGGAAGAAGAGCCGCTGGTGGTTGGTTTCGTTCTCGGTGAAGAGCAGCGGCACCTCGCCTTCACAGGTAAAGATGTAGCTACCCAGCAGGGAGTGGGTCACCTTGACCGCGCTCGTGCCCGCCGCGGCCTCGATCTGCTTGAGGAGTGGTTTCTCGGCAGCCCGGTTGGATGCGGCGATCCACTTCGACCAGTCGTTGCGGAACCACAGCGTCGGCAACAGATGCAGTTCTGCCGCCTCCGGTCCCCGGTTGGCAGCCGTGATCCGCACCAGGATGTCTTCCGGCCCTTCCTTGGCGTACTCGACAAAGACATCGAAGTACCGGTCTTCATTGAAGACCCCGGTGTCGAGGAGTTCATACTCCATGTCATTCCGGGAACGCCCGCGGTTCGTCTCCACCAGGTCGGCGTAGGGGTAGGCGGCCTGCGGGTACTTGTAGAGGAACTTCATGAAGGAGTGGGTCGGCGTGCTGTCCAGGTAGAAGTAGTACTCCTTGACGTCCTCGCCGTGGTTGCCCTCGCTGTTGGTCAGGCCGAAGAGCCGCTCCTTGAGGATCGGGTCCTTGCCGTTCCACAGGGCCAGCGCGAAGCAGAGGTGCTGCTGGTCGTCGGAGATGCCGGCGATGCCGTCCTCGCCCCAGCGGTAGGCGCGCGAGCGGGCCTGGTCGTGGGTGAAGAAGTTCCAGGCGTCACCGTTCTCGCTGTAATCCTCGCGCACCGTGCCCCACTGGCGCTCGCTGAGATACGGTCCCCACTTCTTCCACTCCGGGTTCCCGAGGCGTGCCGCTTCCGTCGTCTTTTCTTCCGGGTGGCTCATGGCTTCTCTCCTGGGGGCCGCCTGCCTGGGCACGGGACGGCCTGCTAACATCAGGTCCCTGCAGCCACGCTAGCACCCTGGCCCTTGGGCCGGAACTAGCACTTTTCACAGTTACCCCGGCCGCGACCCGGTGAATACGCTTTAAGGGTAGGCCCCGGAAGCACTCCTCCCGAGGATGACCATGAGCAAGGCCAACTGTCCGTCCCTCTATCAGATCAACACGCGGGCGTGGCTCACGGAGCTATCGCGGCAATCGTCAACAAGCGCCACCCTGGATGACATCCCAGACGCCGAGCTGGATCGCCTGGCCGCGATGGGCTTTGACTGGGTCTGGTTCCTCAGCGTCTGGCAGACCGGCCTGGTCGGGCGAGAGATCTCACGCAAGAATCCGGAGTGGCGCAAGGAATTCCAGGAGACCCTGCCCGACCTCCGCGAGGAGGACATCGCCGGCTCAGGTTTCGCCATCACCGGGTACAGGGTGAATCCGCAGATGTGCGGAGATGCCGCGCTCGCCCGGCTCCGGCAGCGCCTGCAGCAGCGCGGGCTGCGCCTGATGCTCGACTTCGTCCCCAACCACACGGCTGTGGATCATCCTTGGGTGGCCGAGCACCCGGAGTACTACGTCTCCGGGAGCGAGGCGGACTTGGCGCGGGCGCCCCAGAACTACATCCGGGTCAAACGGCCCAAAGGCGACCTGATCCTGGCCCACGGCCGCGATCCCTACTTCCCGGGCTGGCCCGACACTCTGCAACTCGACTACAGCAATCCGGCGACGCAGGAAGCGATGGCGGCCGAACTCCTGAAAGTTGCGGGGCAATGCGACGGGGTGCGCTGCGACATGGCCATGCTGGTGCTGAAGGACATCTTCCCCCGCACCTGGGGCCGCCCCTGCGAGGACTTCTGGCCGCGGGTGACCCAGCGAGTGCGGCAGCGCTATCCCGACTTCTGCTTCATGGCCGAGGTATATTGGGACCTGGAATGGACGATGCAGCAGCAGGGCTTCGATTACGCCTACGACAAGCGGCTCTACGACCGGCTGCGCGAGGGCAACGCCCGCCCGGTCCGCGAGCACTTCCTGGCCGGGATGGACTACCAGAACAGGCTGGCCCGCTTTCTGGAAAACCATGACGAGCCGCGGGCGGCAGCCACGTTTCCCGCAGGAGAGTATGAAGCGGCGGCCATCCTCACCTATCTCTCTCCCGGGTTGCGCTTCTTTCACCAGGGGCAATTCGAGGGGCGCATGAAACGCCTCTCGCCGCACCTGGTGCGCTGGCCGGAGGAACCGGTCGACTCAAGCCTGGTGCAGTTCTACGAGCGGCTGCTCGCAGCGCTGCGGCGACCCGTGGTTCGTGATGGCCAGTGGCAGCTGCTGGGATGCGCCCCCGCGTGGGAGGGCAACTCTTCCTCGGACGCGCTCATCGCCTTTGCCTGGCAGAAGCCGGGCAGCGAGCGCGTGCTGGTGACCGTGAACTATGCCGCTCACCAAAGCCAGGGCTACGTACGGCTTCCATTCCCCGGACTCGAGGGACGACGGTGGCGGCTGCGCGATCTCCTGAGCGATGCCCAGTACGATCGGGACGGTAGCGAGCTGCAGGCGCGAGGGCTCTACCTGGATGTCGCTCCCTGGCAGTACCACGCATTCGAGATTTGCGGGGTGTAGGGAATGGGAGACCCGGCCACGGAGACGCGTATTGAACCGCGCTGGCCCGTAGTACTGACGATTGCCGCTGTGCTCTTGCTGCTGAGTTTCTTGCCCGGTCGCGTAAGGGTGTTCCCACCTTGGGTCCCGTATCTTTTCGTGGCGGCTGTGATCCTGCCGATGGCTGCTCTCACGGTCAGCGCCGCCAAAGCCTGGTGGCTGCGCATCGAACGCGTCGTCACACTCCTCTTCATGGCCATCGTGGGTTTCAACGTCATCTTTGCCTTGCAACACCTGCTTTCCACGATGGTGCAACATTCGGGCGAACTGACCGGCCTCCAGCTCCTCACTTCGAGTATCGGCGTGTGGGCCGCCAACCTGCTCCTCTTCTCCCTGGCATACTGGCGCACGGATGGGGGTGGGCCGGAGGCTCGGTTGACCCATGCGAGCAAGAAGTGCGATTGGCTGTTTCCGCAGGCAGGTGCGCCGGAACACGTGCCGCCGGATTGGCATCCGGTCTTTGTCGACTATCTCTTCCTTTCGTTCTGCACGGCAACCGCGTTCAGCCCTGCGGACGCGCAGCCGCTCACTTCCCGGGCCAAGCTGCTGATGATGGGTGAAAGCGTGGTCTCGCTGGTGACCATCATTGCCGTGGCTTCGCGGGCCATCAACATACTCGGCAGCTAAGCCTGCGGCCCTTCCGTCGACGAGGCCGGCGGCCGCCTGGCTGCGGCTCCGGGACGTTCAGGCGGCCTCTTCGAAGACCGCCTTCACTTTGCCAGTATTCACCGCCCGCCTGAGCGCGGCGTGGTCCCTCTCGGCCTGGTCGGCGTAGGCCATGGAGAAGTCCGCGATAGCCAGGTCGAACCTGTCGCTCTTGCCCATGTACCCGCTGAGCAGGGCGGAACATCCGGATCGGGCGTGCGAGAGGGCGAGGGCCCTTCCGCACCAGGTGGCGTAGAGATCCATTGCAGAGTGGCCAAAGGTCTCCACTCGTATGCTGATCTTGATGTCGCGGAGCTGGCGGACGTAGTAGTGGCGCCGATCGCGGGCGCCGCGGGCCCACCCCAGGAACATGTCGCTGGCGGGCTGCATGAGCCGGTAGCCGTCCACGACCCGCTGGCCGTGGTTGGGGAAGACGCTCGCGCCGGCGTAGGGCTCCAGCACCGAGGCGTGCGCCTCCTTGACTTGGAGAAAGAGAGGGTCACCTTCGCCGGCCATGAAGAGAACGACCGAGCACGAGGTCCCGACGCTGCCGATTCCTACGACCTTTCTGGCGACGTCCTTGATCTCGTAGCGGTCGAACAGGGACTGGCAAGCAGGAGCCAGGCTGTTTCGATACTCCCGGAACGATTCCTTGAGGTCCTCCTGGACGATGCCCGCGGGATGGCCTTTGCCGTGGAAGATCGTCGGGGGTTCCTCCTTGATGACCAGCTTCTTACCTTTCGCTTCGACCAGCTTGGGAAAGATGTCTTCCGCGATGCTCTTCCCCCGCTCCTTCTGCAAGCGCTTCAGGCCACGCTTGCGCAGGTGGGGGTCCTTGATGTTCGCCACCAGTTCGTCCGCGTCCATCGCGTAGTACCAGAGGTCCAGCGTCTTCATCTGGCTGAACTCGGCCATGGACTCGCGGTAGGTGCGGATGCACGTCGTGGCCACATCTTTGGCAGCACCATCTTTCAAGCCATTGTCGCGGCTGGCCACCACGAAGCTGGCGCCCAGGCGCTTGACGTCCCACTCCCAGGGCGCTGGGAGAGTCTCGTCGAGGTCGTTGATGGAGAAGATGACCTTCCGCTCCGGGGTGGCGAAGCCGCCGAAGTTGCACAGGTGGGCGTCGCCGCAGCACTGCACGCGGACTCCGGTGGACGGCGTGGACGCCAGGTCGGCTGCCATGGTGAGCGCCGATCCACGGTAGAAGGTGAAAGCAGAGCGGACCATGCGCCCGTGGCGCAGGGGCAGCAGGTCGGGCAGGCGCCCCTCTTCCGCCTCCAGCACGAGTTGGACCGGACCCAGCCGGTCCAAGGGCGGAGTCCAATCGGCGTGGGCCTTCCGGGGACAGGTCTCCCGCAAAGCCTTGCCTGCGGCGTACTGCTCCGCGTAGGGCTTCGCATTGTACGCTGCGGGCGCAACCGGCTTGAATTTCATCTCGATCACGGGCTTCATAGAACCTCCTTGCGGCGCCGATTCGATGGAGGACGAGACGAGCGCAGCCTTTATTCAAGGGACCTCTGAGCCACCGTAGCACTCGGGGCGATTGAGGCGTAACTAGCACTTTTCGCAGTAGTTCCGGCCCGCCCCAGCGCGTACCCTTCAAGGGTGAGCCCCCAGGAGCGTTCCTGGCGGTACCACGCATTAGAAACTCGTCGAGTGCTGGAACAGGAGCTTCAGCCATGCATGACGTCCGACCTGAGGAGTATGCCCGCGTCATTCGTGACTTGATATGGCGCGAAAACGACGTCACCAACCACCGCCTCATGTGGCTGCTGGTCGTGCAAGGCCTTCTGGCGAATGCTTTTGTCAGCCGGCAGGTTCTCATTGCGGGGGTCGGCATCGCGACCGGCGGGATCCTGGTGGCCCTCTCCGCCTTTGTGATGCTCTACAAGAGCTATCAGGCTCGCGCCTACCTCAGGTTCGTGGGAGCCAAAGCCAAGCAGGGAACGTTGCAAGAGGAGCATCTCCCGATCGACGGGTGGCCCCGCAAGAGGATCCAGGATTGGCGGAAACCGCTCTGGGTGTGTCCGTGGCTGGAGCGAACCGGGGATGTGCTGGAACCTTATTTGTTCCTGCCCGGTCTGATCATCTTTCTGTGGGTGGTTGTAGTTTTGCGGTTGTTTGGGCAATCTATCGAGACTTGCGTGGGGGTGGGACTCTGCCTGACGCCCGTCACTCTCTGCACCTTCTGCGTTTTCTGGGTCTGGTCGGAGCGAGCGTACGAACAGGAGCGCCCCCTCGAGTCGGACCAGTCGCGCGGCGATGCCGACCCCGGAGAGGTTGACCGGCGGACGCCCAGAAGCGCTGCCTAGCGCGGGACCGGCGCTGGAGTGCGATGCCGTCGCGCCACCCGGTTCACGAGGGCCCGGGACAGGGCATAGGGAATCAGGATCAGGGGCGGGGCGATGATCAGGGCGGGGCCGGGGCGGATCTCACGGAAGATGAGCGCCTGCGCCACCAGGTCCAGAAGGATGGCAAGCGCGATCAGGTCGCGCACGGTGGCGATCGCCTGCCGCCACACTTCCTTGCGGAGCTCGGGGTGGAAGAGCATCACCCACAGAAAGGTAGGCCGGCCCGCCTGCGCGTCTTTCAGGCCGCTCCGGAAGCCCAGGAAGATCGCCATCAAAGGCTGCAGGATGAATCGGAAGCGCCCCGGCCCGGAGAGCCGCGCCAGCAGGTCATCGAAGAAGCCCTGGGTGAACAAGTAGACATTGCCGCTCTCCCAGGCCCTCTGGATGGCAAAGGGCGCGGTGCCCAGGATCGCCGCCACCAGGAGGAGATTGAGGATCGAGCTGCGGGTGACTTTCATCTCAGCCGCGGGCAGGAAGGAAAGGCACACTCCGCCCCCGCTCCTAGCGCCAGGCTATTCCCCGGCCGCGGCGGCGACCACTGCTAGAACTGCTAGGGTCCGTGTCGCCTGCCGTTCGGCAGGTAAAAGGTGACGTCCATGCCCACCTGGTGGATGTACTGCGTCTGCCGGCCGGAGGCGTTCAGCGGGAAGGAGTAGTAGGGCGAGACGATCCAGCGGCGCTCCCGGCCGAAGGCATGGCTGACGCCGAGCTTGAAGGTCTGTGCGAACTCGCCGGGAATGAAGAGGTAGTAGGAGTCCCATTCCGCCCACCAAGTCGCGCCCCAGCGGCGCGCGCTCAGCGTGAAGTCGGGCTCAAACTC
>DATIWW010000428.1:0-2866 GCA_035519175.1 Terriglobales bacterium | reverse complement strand
GGAGGAGAGCATGCCCGCCGCTACGCCCATTCGCGCTGCCCAGTATCTGCGCATGTCGACGGACCTTCAGCAGTACTGCCCTTATACATTTATATGTATCAATATAACGGCCCACGACCATGCCGGCGAGACCGGCCGACGAACGGTCAATTTGCGAAACGAAGCCAACAAGTGCTGTGTTTTCAACACAAGTGGCCGGCGGCCTACCGGCCGGCGATCTCTGCGGCCGCACTGCTGGCGGCGCTGGCCATGCTCTGGCAACTGGGTGGAAAAGAGATCCGCGAAGACCTGCGTCTGATGTGGAAGGACCGCGCGGCGCGCCCGAGCCGATAGAAGCCTGTCAACCTGGTTGGCTGCCGCTCCGGGTAATGAAGGAGTCCTCGCCGCGCTAGCGCGGGTTCATGGGAGGCGGAGTCACCGGGCCACCGGGCGGTGGGCCGGGCTGTCCGGGGCCGGGTTGCGGTGTTCCCGGTGCCCCAGCCGGGACTCCGCCAGGGAGGACAAGCGTGCGGTTGGTCAGGTCGAGGCGCGGGTCGTAGACGAATTCCCACTCGTTGTAATGGCTCTTGCCATTCAGTTCCTTGATCGAGATGCCGTTGTTCAGCGGGGCCACGCCCACGATGGCGCCGCCTCCGAAGGCCGATCCCGACGAGGAACCGGAGGAGGCGGGCGCTCCTTCGGAGCCGGCAGCGGGCGCGGACGGCTGTCCCGGCGTTTCCGAGGTCCCCGTCCCGGTGCCGGGCTGACCGGGGGTGGTGCCTGGCGACGGCTGAAATCCCGTCGGAATCACCTTGGCCTCTCCCAGATGGATGATGCGCCACTCGCCGTTGGGCGAGAGCGGGTCCTTGTATTGCTTGCGCAGGAAGCGGATGTTGTTGGTGCCCTCCAGCTCCTTGAGCGAGGTGGGATAGCGGCCGAACTTGCGGTAGAAGAGGCGGATGGCGCGGACGTACTGGGTGCCGCGGTGGATGGTCTCCTCTTCGCGCTCGCGGCGGATCTGCTGGATGATGCGGGGCGCGACCGCCACCAGGGCGATCATCAGCAGGGCGAGCATCAGCAGGATGACCAGCAGCACGTAGCCCTGCTGCCTGCGGCGCTCCCGCCGCCCCGGCCCGCGAACGCCACCCCAGATCCTCACGCCCTCACACCTCTATGAGCCCGGTCCCTGCGCCAGGAAAAGGACCTGGCGGTTGTTATTGAGCACGTCCTCGACCTCCACCGAGTTGCTGGAGATCTTGAGGATCTTGTAGCGGCGGTTGACGATGTCGCCCTCCCGGGCCACAAAGACGATGTCCCCATCCGCCAGCAAGACCCTCTTGGCTCCGCCGGCGCCGCTGGCGAAGCCGAAGAACTTCAGCGTGATGGGCGGCGGCGGCGGCACATAGTCCGGGCACCCGGGGTGCAGCAGGATGCAGGACTCCGCCTGTTTGTTCCGGTCCTTGGGTGAGACCGGCGGGGGCGGGGGCTCGTAGGGGCGGAAGATGTTGCGCCCGCTGCCCGCGTAGTCGGTGTTCTCGCTGGCCTGTAACAAGTCGAGGCGAAGCGTGGGATCGAGGGAAGCAGTGGCGGCCGCAGCGCCCCTGCGGGCGCCCGGGCGGCCGGCCTCCTGTGGCTGGGGACGCGCTGCCGGCGCCGGCGTAGCCGGTGAGGCTGGCAGCAGCATGTGCACCAGCAGCACCAGGGCCAACGCGCCCATGATCACGGCCGCGATCACCTTGCCCCGGCTCTCGGTGCCCAGGCGCATCTCCCTACTGGCCCGCCTTCCTATAGGTTTCCATCTTCAGATCCAGGTGCACGGCGCCGCCCTGGGCCTCTTCCAGGGTGACGCCGTCCAGGATGAAGAACATCTTGTCGCGCTCCAGGGCGTTGATGAACTTCACTTCCTTGAGGTAGTCGCCGTCGAGCTTGGCCGCGATCTTCACCTGCTGCAGACCGGGGATCTCGGTGTCCTTGAAGTCATACTTGACCTGGGAGATCTGCACCGAGTTCTCCTGGGCGAGCTTGCCCAATTCGGCGGAGACGGCCGAGGACTCCGCCGGGATCCGCTGGCCATAGAAGTCGGCGGTGTCCTTGCGGGCGCGGTCGAGTTTCCCCTCGATGCCCTGCAGCGGCCGGACCTCGCTCATGGTGGCCTGAAGCTGCGCGTGCACGTGGTCGTACTCCTCTTCGCGCTCTCCCTTGGAGCGGCCCCAGGGAGAAAGCAGAAAAGCGGCCGCGGCCACGTCCGCGGCCAGCAACACGGCCAGGACGACGGTCAGGGATCGCCGGGTGCGCGCCAGGTCGGCCATCACGGCCTCCCCTTCTGTGCCGTGGGAGTGTAGCGGGCGACGATCTCGAACTCCACCCCGATTTGGGGCGGGGCCTGAGCGGTTTCCGCCTCGATCTCGGGAGTGCGGAAGTGCGGAGAGGTTTCCATGCGGCGCACCAGTTCGAGGGCGGAATCGCGAGACTCACCGGCCACCCGCAGGTGCACCTGCAGGCGGTTGTCCTCCGTCAGGTCGGGAGCGATGGAGACCACGTGCAGCCGCGGCGGCATGATGGTTTCCAGGTCGGCGAAGACCTGGGTCCAGGAAAACGCCTTGCGCGCGATCAAGGTATTCAGGAAGGCGGAACGCTCGCGGGTCTCGCGGTTGCCGGGGCGGTCGAGGATGGCCTCGGCCTGCTCCTTCTCCTTCTCCAGCGAGGCGACCCGCTGGCGCGCCTGCTCGATACGGCGGTTCACAGCGCGGCCCTGCCTCCACGCCGAAACTGCGAACAGCATCAGCATCAGGGTCAGCCCGCCTACCACCGCGAGCCGGGCGCCCCACTGCAGCCAGAAGCGGCGGACATCTTCGTAGGGCCGGGTAGCGAGATTGATCTCGAGGCG
>DATIWW010000427.1:0-9012 GCA_035519175.1 Terriglobales bacterium | reverse complement strand
TCCAGGCTGGCCAGCAGCTTCTCCTTCGGCTGGTGGATCTTCTTCAGCTTCTCGGAGAGCTTGTTGCCCATCCCGGTCTCGATGAGCACGGTGTGCTTGCCGGTGCGCACCAGCACCGAGTTCATGCCCACAGCCAGGCGGTTGTGCTCGTCCGGCTTCATCTTCTTTTCCCAGAGCGGCTTGGGGACCACGCCGAAGAAGGCGCCGCCGTCCAGCCAGTAGGTGCCGTCGGAGAGCAGGGTGAGTTCGAAGTCGCCCAGCGCGAGGCGGGGGGCGGACTTCTCGTGGCCGGCGGCTTGGGAAGGGTCAGGCATCACGCTCCCGAACGGAGGATCACTCGATCACGAGATCAGCCGGCGCGTCAATGCCCCATCAGCGCCTGCTCGAAGTGCTGCTGGATGAGGTGGTAGAGATGCGAGCGCGCCGTCTTGCCGGCGATGCCGTGGGTCTTGCCGGGATAGAACATCAGGTCGAACTGCTTGCCGGCGGCGATGAGGGCGTCGGTCATCTGCACCGTGTTCTGGAAGTGGACGTTGTCGTCGCCGGTGCCGTGCACGATGAGCAGGCTCCCCTCGAGGCCGGCCGCCGCATTGACCGGAGAACTCTTCTGGTAGCCGGCCTCGTTGTCCTTGGGCAGGCCCATGTAGCGCTCGGTGTAGATGGAGTCGTAGTCGCGCCAGTCGGTGACCGGGGCCACCGATACTCCCGCTCGGAAGAGATCGGAGTGGCTGAGGGCGTACAGGGTCATGTAACCGCCGTAGCTCCAGCCCCACCAGCCCAGGCGGGAGCCGTCGAGTTGCGGGAACTGCTCCAGGGCCTGGTGGAGGGCGGCCAACTGGTCCTTCAATTCGGTGGCGCCGAAGCTGCGGAAGATGGGCTCGGCGAACTTCTTGCCGCGCCCGGCCATGCCGCGGTTGTCCACGATGAGGATGGCGAAGCCCTCCTTGGCCAGGATCTGGTCGAAGAGGAAGTTGGGCCCGCCCCAGCCGTCGCGCACCGTCTGCGCCTGCGGCCCGCCGTAGGGATTGAGGATGAGCGGGACCTTGCGGGTGGGCGTGGCGTCGGGAGGCAGGATCAGCATGCCCTGGAGTTCGGTGCCATCGTCGGCTTTGAAGTTGACGAACCGGGGCTCGATCAGGCCGTAGGCCGCGACGTCCTTCGACTGCCACAGCGGGAAGCAGGGGCCCGCGGGCGCGCACACCTCGGCGCGCGGCGGAGTGAGCAGGCTGGAGAAGCCGGCGATGTAGTGCTTGGCGTCGGGAGCGAACTCGGCGGAGTGCGAGCCTGCGCCCTGGCTGACCTGGCGCCAATCGCTGCCGTCGAGCTTCAGCGAGTAGAGCTGGCGCTGGCGCGGGTCGCCGGCGTTGGCGGCCACATAGAGCAGTCCCGCCTCCTCGTCCACCGCCTCCAGGGCCGAGACCTCGAAGTCGCCCCGGGTAAGCTGCCGCTCCAGCCGGGCCTCGCCGCCCAGCGGATCGGCCTTGTCGAAGCTGTACCGGTAGAGGTGGTTGTGGCCGTCGCGGTCGCTGGCCCACAGGAAGCGGTCGCCCGACTTCAGCACCCGGAAATCGTTGTTCACGTCCACCCAGGTCTTGCTGCTCTCGCGCAAGACCCGCCGCGCCTTGCCCGACTCGGTGTCCACGAAGTAGAGATCGAGCTGGTTCTGGGCGCGGTTGAGCACCTGCACGTAGGCCAGCCCCGGCCGCACCCAGCCGAAGCGCGGGATGTAGAAGCTGTCGTCGGGAGCGGAACCCTCCTCCCGGCGGGCCTCCGTGGGCACCGCCAGCCACTTCACCCTTCCGCCGGACGCGCTCACCACCCCCAGCCGCACCGTCGGGTTGGGATCGCCGGCTTTGGGATACTTCTCCAGGTAGAGCGTGGGATGGGTAGGCAGGAAGTCCTCGATGGCATAGGTGGGCACCTGGCTCTCGTCCATCTGCAGGAAGAGGATCTTCTGCGAGTCCGGCGACCAGGCGTAGTTGCTGCGTACCCCCAGTTCTTCCTCGTAGACCCAGTCCACCTCGCCGTTGAGCAGGTTGCGGCTGCCGTCCTTGGTGAGGCGCTGCGGCCGCTCCTTGCCCGGGGCCTGGACGTAGAGGTCGTGCTGCAGCAGGTAGGCGACGCGGCTGCCGTCGGGGGAGAACTGGGGATCGCTGATGGGGTCGGTCACCGAGGTGAGTTGGGTGGCGGCGCCGCTGGCCAGGCTGTAGAGCCAGAGCTGGCCCTGGGAATCGAAGAGCAGGTGCTGGGAGTCGGGGGCCCAGTGGTAGCCGGCGATGGCGTAGCGGGTGGCCGCCTCGCGCTGCTGCTCGTTCTTGAGCTGGGAAGCGGGCGGGACCAGCATGCTGAGCTTGTCGGCGCCCACCAGCACCGCTTTGCGGCCGCTGGCCGCGTCCAGGCTCCACAGCTCGCCCTTCTCGCCGCTGGCATCGCGCTGGATGAAGGAGACGCGGCTGCCGTCGGGGCTCCACTGCAGGGTCTCCGGGCCGCGGCCGGTGATGCCGCCGCCGGCGATGGCCTCGATGGTCAGCGCCTTTTGCTCTTCCGCTTTGAACCCGGGGGCGGGCGGCTGCGCCCATCCCACGGCCACCAGCACGCTCAAGGCCAGCAGGCGTTTCACGGTCTTCCTCCAGGGAGCGAGATGCGATCCCTCCCGAAACTGGTGAGTCTACACCGCTGGGGGCCGCCGTGCCACGGCTGCCGTCGCGCCGGGGCCGGGCCGGTCTCCCGGGAGCGGGAAGGGGATGCTACAATTGACGGACTCATACCCGCGAACGGCCCCGTCCTCATGAACCCTGACCTGGAAAGGCTGATCGAGCTGCAGCGCACCGACGCGGAGATCCAGCGCCTGCAGGCGGAGATCGCTGCCCTGCCCCGCCGCGTGGCCGAGATCGAGGCCAAGCTGGCCGACGCCCGCGCGGTGGTGGAGAAGGCCAAGGCGGCGGTGAAGACCAACGAGGCCGGCCGCCGCAAGCTGGAAGGCGAGATCCAGGCCCAGCAGCAGAAGATCTCCAAGTACCGCGACCAGTCCCTGGAAGTGAAGACCAACGAGCAATACAAGGCCCTGCTGCAGGAGATCAACTTCGCGGAGGGCGAGATCCGCTCCTGCGAGGACAAGATCCTGGAACTCATGCTGGATTCGGAGACGCAGGAGAAGGCCATCCGCGGCGCCGAGGCGGAGTTGAAGGCGCGCACCGCGGAGGTGGAGAAGGAGCAGGCGCAGGCCCGCGCCCGCACCGCCGAGGATGAGCAGCAACTGGCGCAGTGGACGGCCAAACGCCAAGCCCTGCGCGCCGGCATCGGCGACCCCGCGCTCTCCCACTACGACCGAGTGCTCAAGCTGCGCCACACCGCCCTGGCGGAGGTCCGCGAACAGCAGTGTACCGCCTGCCACGTGCTGCTCCGCCCCCAGAAGTACGTCGAGGTCTGCGCCAACCAGCAGGTCCTCACCTGTGATTCCTGCGGCCGCATTCTTTACTATGCCGCCGCCGAAGTCCCTGCCGCCGCGTCCCGCCCGCCCGCGGCCCAGGAAGAAAAAGAGGCCGAAACGCCCGCGGCCCAATAGCTGTCAGGAGATGCGGAACATGCCATCCCGCTCGACTCTGCTGCTGCTTCTGCTGCCGGCGCTGCTGGCGCTGGGCCCCTCGGCCACCGCCCAATGCACGGAGAACGACCGGACCGTCCTGCCCGTGGACCTCAAGGTCCGCTTGTGGTACACCAACGGCCGTCCCGTGACTGAGCGCGAGCGTATCCAACTGCTCAACAGCCTGGAGAGCTACGTGGGCGAGGTCTTCTCCGACAACCAGGGGGAAGCGAACTTCCGGGTTTCGCCCGGCAGCTACGTCCTGCGCATCAGCGGCCCCAACGTCGAAGACACCACCACCCCGGTTTTCCGGCTCCTCTGCAACGAAGGCACGCACTTCGAGAACGTGGACGTGAAGATGAAGGCCGGAAGCGAGGCCGGGAGCGAGAGCACAGTCGTCTCCCCGGCCGCCCCCGGGAGCACGGTGGCGGCGGTGGATCTCAACGTCCCCGACAAGGCCCACAAGGAGTTCGAGAAGGGCAGCGCCGCGCTGCAGCACAACGACCTGGCTGCGGCCCGCAAGGCCTTTGAGAAGGCCATCCAGATCTATCCGCAGTACGCCGGCGCCTACAACAACCTGGGCCTCATCGCCATGAAGAGCGGGGACCGCGCCGCCGCCCTGGCCGCCTTCCAGCAGGCGGTGCGCATCAACGACCACTATCCCCTGGCCTGCATCAACCTGGCCCGGCTCCTGCTCCCCGACAAGAAGTACTCGGAGGCGCAGGAGCTGCTGAGCCGCGCCCTCAGCACCGATCCCCTCAACCTCGACGCTCTGACCATGCTGGCCGATGTGCAACTGGAGACCGCCCACTACGACCAGGCCATCAACACCGCCTGGAAGGTCCACAGCATGCCTCACGAAGGCTACTCGGTGGTGCACATCATGGCCGCGCTCGCCTTCGAGGCCCGCCACATGCCGCAAGAGGCCGCGGTCGAGTACGCCACCTATCTGAAGGAATCGCCCAACGGCCCCGCCGCCCAGAGGGCCGCGGCCGCCCTGGCCAAGCTGCAGAACCAGGGTCCGTAGCCGATCGTGCCGGCCCCTGCCACGGTGACGCTGCGGCCGCGGGGCGCGGCCCGCCTGCGCGCCGGACATCCCTGGGTCTATCGCTCCGATCTGGCTTCCACCGGCGGCGCTGCTCCCGGCGCCCTGGTGCGCGTGGCCGACTCCCGCGGCAAGCTCCTGGGCAGCGCGCTCTACAGTTCCAGCTCGGAGATCGCCATCCGTCTGCTGACTTCCCGGGCGCTGGCCGGACCCGGCGACCTCCTCGACCTTCTCCGCCGGCGCCTGCAGGCCGCCTTGGAGTACCGCCGGCGGGTGGTGCGCGACGCCGACGCCTGCCGCCTGGTCTTCAGCGAAGCCGACGGGCTGCCCGGCCTCATCGTGGACCGCTATAGCGAGATCCTCTCCCTGCAGGCCTTGACCCAGGGCATGGACCAGCCCGCCGTCAAAGAGGCCGTGGTCGCCGTCCTGGTGGAGGCGCTCACGCCGGCCTCGGTGGTGGAGCGCGTGGAGCCGCGCATCCGCGAACTGGAGAAGCTGCCGCCGCGCCCGGGCGGCCCGCTCCACGGCGAGCTGACCCGCACCGTCATCAGCATGAACGGGGTGCGCTTTCACTACGACGCCCTGGGCGGGCAGAAGACCGGGCTCTTTCTCGACCAGCGCGAGAACTACGCCGCTGCCGCCCAGCTCGCCCGCGGCGAGGCCCTCGACGTCTGCTGCTACCAGGGCGGCTTTGCCCTGCATCTGGCGCGCGCCGGCTGCAAGGTCACGGGCGTGGATTCCTCGCGCCCCGCCCTGGAGATGGCCGAGCAGAACGCCGCCCTGAACTCCCTGCCCGAGATGGAGTGGATCGAGGGCAATGCCTTCGACCTGCTCAAGGACTACGCCGCCGCCGGCCGCCGCTACGACACCATCGTGCTCGATCCCCCGCCCTTCGCCCGCTCCAAGAGCACCCTGGCCACCGCCCTGCGCGGCTACAAGGAACTCAACCTGCGCGCCCTTAAGATGCTCCGCTCCGGCGGGCTGCTGGTCACCTGTTCCTGCTCCTTCCACGTCAGCGCCGGTGACTTCCTCGAGATGCTCTCCTCGGCCGCCCGCGACGCCCACCGCTCTCTCCGCCTGGTGGAGCAGCGCACCCAGGCCAAGGACCACCCCACCGTCCCTTCCATCCCGGAAACCTCCTACCTGAAGTGCCTGATTGCGCTCGTAAGTGATTGATTAATAATGACAATCGTATATTGACAATAACACACTCACTTTTTATTATCCTATTGCGCTAATCAAGCATCCAACACAGGTGCAAGCATCAGATAACTCCGTTTAGCAGGAGGTAAGAGGACCATGACCATGTTGACTCGTTGGTACCCCTTCCGCGACCTGGTTTCCTTCCAGGAACGCATGAACCGGCTCTTCCAGGACACTCTCGGGCCCTCCCGGGAGGAGTTGATGACCTCCGGGACCTTCGTGCCCCCGGTGGACATCTACGAGGACGAGCACTCCATCACCCTCAAGCTGGAAGTTCCCGGCATCGAGGAGAAGGACATCGACGTGCAGTTGGAGAACAACACCCTCACGGTCAAGGGTGAGCGCAAGTTCGAGAAGGAGGAGAAGGAAGAGAACTTCCATCGCATCGAGCGGCGCTACGGCGTCTTCGCGCGCTCCTTCACCCTGCCCGACGCCGTGGACAGCGGCAACGTCGAGGCCAACTACGAGAACGGTATCCTGAAGATCCGGTTGGCCAAGCGCGCCGAGGCCAAGCCCAAGCAGATCAAGGTGACCGTAGGCAAGGCCCTGGAAGGCAAGGGCAAGGCCGCGTAAGACCTGCCCCAGTCCGCAATCTCGGCGGGAGGCGGCTTGCACGGCCCCTCCCGCTTTCTTTTGCTTGAAACTTGAAACCGGAAACGTGAGACTTTCCTTATGAGCATCCGTTGGGACAAGATGACGGTGAAGGCCCAGGAGGCCATGCAGGCGGCCAACAACCTGGCCTCCGACCACGGCAACCCGGAATTGCTGCCGTTGCACCTGCTGGCCGCGCTGGTGGAGGACCGCGAGGGCATCGTCGCCCCGGTGCTGGCCAAGATCGGCGTCAGCGCCGACGCCGTGGCCGCCGAGCTGCGCCAGGAGATGGAGCGCCTGCCCAAGGTCTCGGGCGGCTCCGGCGTGCTGCAGGCGCACCTCTCGCCCACCGTCACCCGCATCCTGGAGTCGGCCTTCAAGGAGGCCGACAAGCTCAAGGACGAGTACGTCTCCACCGAGCACGTGCTGCTGGCGCTGGTGCAGGCCAAGGGGGACGCGGCCCAGGCCATCCTGGCGCGCCACGGTGCCAGCTATGAGAGCGTGCTCAAGGCGCTGACCGCCATCCGCGGCTCGCAGCGCGTCACCGACCCCAATCCCGAGGCCAAGTACCAGGCGCTGGAGCGCTACGCCCGCGACCTCACCGACCTGGCGCGCCGCGGCAAGCTGGATCCCGTGATCGGCCGCGACGATGAGATCCGCCGCGTGGTGCAGGTGCTCTCGCGCCGCACCAAGAACAATCCCGTGCTCATCGGCGAGCCCGGGGTGGGCAAGACCGCCATCGTGGAGGGCCTGGCGCAGCGCATCGTCTCCGGCGACGTCCCCGAGATCCTGAAGAGCAAGCGCCTCATCGCGCTCGACCTGGGCGCCATGGTGGCCGGCTCCAAGTACCGCGGCGAGTTCGAAGACCGGCTGAAGGCCGTGCTCAAGGAGATCGAGGACTCGCAGGGCCAGATCATCCTCTTCATCGACGAATTGCACACCCTGGTGGGCGCCGGCGCCGCCGAAGGCGCCATCGACGCCTCCAACATGCTCAAGCCGGCGCTGGCCCGCGGCGAATTGCGCGCCATCGGCGCCACCACCCTCAACGAGTACCGCAAGTACATCGAGAAGGACGCCGCCCTGGAGCGCCGCTTCCAGATCGTCTTCGTGGGCGAGCCCAACGTCGAGGACACCATCGCCATCCTGCGCGGGCTGAAGGAGCGCTATGAGGTGCACCACGGGGTGCGCATCAAGGACTCCGCCATCGTGGCCGCCGCCACCCTCTCCCACCGCTACATCTCCGACCGCTTCCTGCCCGACAAGGCCATCGACCTGATCGACGAGGCCGCCGCCTCGCTGCGCATCCAGATCGATTCCCTGCCCACCGAGATCGACCAATTGGAGCGCCGTGCCACCCAGCTCGAGATCGAGAAGCAGGCCCTGCGCAAGGAGGAGGATCCCAACTCCCGCGAGCGCCTGGCCGAACTGGAGCGCGAATTGGCCGAGGTGCGCGAGCAGTCCGACGCCCTCAAGGCCCGCTGGAAGCAGGAGAAGGAAGCCATCGCCCGCGTGCGCGAATTGAAGGAGAAGATCGAGCAACTCAAGGCCGAGGAGCAGCGCGAGGAGCGCAAGGGCAACCTGGAGCGCGTGGCCGAGATCCGCTACGGCCTGCTACGCAAGGCCGAGCAGGAATTGACCAAGCTGAGCGCCACCCTGGACGGCGACGGCCGCGCCGCCCGCATGCTCAAGGAAGAGGTGGACGAGGAGGACGTGGCCCGCATCGTCTCCAAGTGGACGGGCATCCCCGTCTCCAAGATGCTGGAGGGCGAGGTGCGCAAGCTGGTGGAGATGGAAGCGCGGCTGCACCGCCGCGTCATCGGCCAGGACCAGGCGGTGGAGCGGGTGGCCAACGCCGTGCGCCGCTCCCGCGCCGGCCTCTCCGATCCCCGCCGCCCCATCGGCTCCTTCATCTTCCTGGGGCCCACGGGCGTGGGCAAGACCGAGCTGGCGCGCGCCCTGGCCGAGTTCCTCTTCGACGACGAGCACGCCATGGTGCGCCTCGACATGTCGGAGTACATGGAGAAGCACGCGGTGGCGCGGCTCATCGGCGCGCCTCCGGGCTACGTGGGCTACGAAGAGGGCGGGCAGCTCACCGAAGCGGTGCGCCGCCGCCCCTATTCGGTCGTCCTGTTCGACGAGATCGAGAAGGCCCACCCCGAAGTCTTCAACATCCTGCTGCAGATCATGGACGACGGCCGGCTGACCGACGGCAAGGGCCGCAAGGTGGACTTCAAGAACACGGTCATCATCATGACCTCCAACCTGGGTTCCAGCTACCTGCAGGCCGACGCGCTGCGCGCCGGCAAGGACTTCGAGGAGGCGCGCCGCCAGGTGCTGGCGGCGCTGCAGCAGCACTTCAAGCCTGAATTCCTCAACCGGGTGGACGACATCATCGTCTTCAACCCGCTCGACAAGGAGCAGTTGAAGCAGATCGTGGAATTGCAGCTCGGGCACCTGCACGCGCTGCTGGCCGACCGCCACATCACCCTGGAACTGACCGACGCCGCGCGCGAACTGCTCTTCACCGAGGGCTACGACGTGAACTACGGCGCGCGTCCGCTGCGCCGCGCCATCCAGCACCTCATCCAGG
>DATIWW010000426.1:0-6397 GCA_035519175.1 Terriglobales bacterium | reverse complement strand
GACAAGAAGGTGCACAGCGAGCGCCTGGTCGCCGACGGACCCTACCGCTACGTGCGCAACCCGCTCTACCTGGGGAACCTCCTGCTGGCGGTGGGCATGGGCGCCATGGCCAGCCGCACCGGATTCTTCGTGCTGCTGCTGGGGATGCTGTTCGTGGTGCTGCGGCTGATCGGGCGGGAGGAGGCGGAGCTGCTGGCGGGCCAGGGCGAGAGCTACCGCGCCTACCTGGCGGCGGTGCCGCGGCTGCTGCCGGCGCTGCGGCCGCGGGTGCCGGCCGCGGGAGCCCGGCCGGACTGGCTGGAGGGCCTCTTCGGGGAAACCATGATCTGGGTGATGGCGCTCTCGGTGGCTGCCTTCGCGGTCACGCTGAAGCTGCCATGGTTCTTCGTCCTCCTGGGATCGTCGTTCGTGCTGCAGGTGATCGCAGGAGTCGCGCTGAAGCGGCGGCGGGCCAAGGCAGCTCTTAGCTCTTAGCTCGGCTCTTCGCCCCAGGCCAGCCGGGTTCCGCTAACAGCTAAGAGCTGGAAGCCGACGACTTCTTCTCAGAAGGTCTTCTCCGAATCCAGCAGGATGGTGACCGGGCCGTCGTTCACCAGCTCGACCTCCATCATCTCCTGGAAGCGGCCGGTCTGGCAGGTAAGGCCGGCGGCGCGCAGGCGCGCCACGAAGCGCTCATAGAGCGGGCGCGCGTGCTCGGGGCGGGCGGCGGCGTCGAAGGAGGGGCGCTTGCCGCGGCGCACGTCGCCGTAGAGGGTGAACTGCGAGACCACCAGGACGGCGCCGCCGGCCTCGGCGACGGAGCGGTTCATCTTGCCGTCGGCGTCCTCGAAGATGCGCAGCCCGGCGGTCTTTTCGGCGAGGTAGTCGGCGGCGGCCTCGGTATCGCTCTGGGCGACGCCCAGCAAGACGAGCAAGCCCGCTCCGATCTCGCCCACAGTCTCGCCGCCCACGCTCACCCGGCAGTGCTGCACGCGTTGGACCACAGCTCGCATTGCGCGGTAGTCAGGGCTCGGGCCCTAGCGGAGCGATGATAAATGATGGGAGAGCTCTTAGCTCTTAGCTCTCGGCTCTTTGTGTCGGAGCAGCAGGCTGTTTCAGCTAGAGGCTAAGAGCTGACGCTAAGAGCTGTTTTCCGCGTTGACGCCTCCCGGCCGGCGTCCTAGAATCCCCGGTTCGCCTCTGGGGCCCTTTCCAAGCAGGCATTGGCCGCAAGGCCAAGACAAGGAGCGCACCATGTCGTGCGACCGCAGGCCGGGTACGCCGCGCGCGTTATCCGCAAGATTCGCAGTCTCTCTCCTGACCGTCATGCTGCTGGCCGCGGCCGCAGCGGCGCAGCAGGAGTCCACCTGGGCGCGGCAGCCGGCCGCCACCGCTCCCATCCACAACGAAGTGCTGATCAAGGGCGGTACCCTGCTCACCGTCACCCACGGCCGCATCGAGAACGGCAGCATTTACATCAAGGACGGGAAGATCGTGGCCATCGGGCAGAACGTCACCGCGCCACCGAGCGCCACCGTCATCGACGCCAGCGGCAAGTACGTGATGCCGGGGATCATCGACGCCCACTCCCACATGGCGCTGGACGACGACGTCAACGAGGCCACCAGCCCCATCACCCCCTCCATGCACATGCTCGACGCCTTCCAGTACACCGACAAGGCCCTCTACCGGGCGCTGGCCGGGGGCGTGACCACGGCGCTGCTGCTGCACGGCTCCGCCAACATGATCGGTGGGCAGGACGTGGTCATCAAGCTGAAGTACGGGCTGGGGCGCGACCAGATGCTTTTCCCCAACGCTCCCATCTCCATCAAGTTCGCCAGCGGTGAGAACCCCAAGCGGGTGTACGGCGGGCGCGGCCAGCTTCCCTCCACCCGCATGGGCAACTTCGAGGTGCAGCGCCAGGCCTTCGAGGACGCGCGCGACTACATGCACAAGTGGGATGAGTACAACGCCAAGGTGGCCAAGGGCGACAAGGACGCCATGCCCCCGCACAAAGACCTGAAGCTGGAGGCCCTGGCCGACATCCTGCGCGGCAGGTTCCTGGTGCAGATCCACTGCTACCGCGCCGACGAGTTCCTGACCGAGCTGGCCATCGCCCAGGAGTTCGGCTACAAGATCCGCGCCTTCCACCACGCGGTGGAGATCTACAAGGTGGCCGACAAGATCGCCGCCGCCAACGTGGGCATCGCCACCTGGGCCGACTGGTGGGGCTTCAAGGTCGAGGCCTACGACGCCATCCCCTGGAACGCGGTCATGAGCATGCGCAAGGGCGTGCGCGTGGCCATCAAGAGCGACTCCGACGACTACACCCGCCGCCTCAATCAGGAGGCGGGCAAGACCATGCGCTACGGCGGCGCCACCGAGGAAGAGGCGCTGAAGATGATCACCCTGAACCCCGCCTGGATCATCGGGGTGGACGACCGCGTGGGCTCCCTGGACGTGGGCAAGGACGCCGACATCACCATCTGGTCCGGCTATCCGCTCTCCAGCTACGGTCTGGTGGACAAGGCCATCATCGACGGCGACGTGTGGTTCGACCGCTCCCTGCCCGGCCTGGGGCTGACGCACTACAAGGAGGGACAATGAAGAATCGGGTGATTGAGTCATCGGGTCATCGGGTCATTGTGCTTGCGACCCTCCTTTCACTTCTCCTCTCGGCCCCGCTGGCGTCCGGGCAAAAGCCCAAGCGGTCGGCCGCGGCCGCTTCCCCGGAGCAGGCCATCGTGCTGCGCGGGGGCAAGCTGCTGACCATCACCCACGGCGTGATCGAAGACGGCGTGCTGGTGATGGAGAACGGCAAGATCACCGCCGTCGGCAAGTCCGGCACGGTGGCCATCCCCAAGGGCGCGCGTGTCATCGAGGTGCAGGGGATGACCATCTATCCCGGGCTCATCGACTCCGAGACCAACCTGGGTCTGACCGAGATCTCGGCCGTGCAGTCGAGCAACGACCTCATCGAGATGAGCGACGAGATCATGCCCCACATGCACGTCTACGACGCCTTCCACGCCGAGAGTTCGCTCATCCCCGTCACCCGGGTGAACGGCGTGACCAACGCCATCGTGGCGCCGGAGAGCCAGGACACGCTGCCGGGGCAGGATTCCTTCATCCAGCTCGCCGGGCGCGACCGCGACCAGATGCTGCTGCTGCGCGACCTCGCCCTGCCCATGAACTTCACCGGAGCGCAACGCCGCAACCGCTCCTTCGAGAGCGCCAAGTATCCTTTCACCCGCATGGGGATGGCCACGCAGTTGCGCCAGTCCTTCTTCGACGCCCAGGAGTACGGGCACAAGCTCGCCGACTATCAGAAGAAGCTGGCCGAGTGGCAGAAGGAGAAGAAGGGCGCGGAGCCGATGGAGCCCAAGCGCGATCTCAAGCTCGAGGCCCTGCTGCCCTATCTGGCGGGCTCGAAACCGGTGGTGCTCAGCGCCGAGGAATCCAACGACCTGCAGACGGCGGTGGACCTGGCGCACGAGTTCAACCTCAGGATCGTACTCAACCACCTCACCCACGCGCAGAGCATCCTGGACTACATCGCGGCGCTGAAGGTGCCGGTCATCGTGGGGCCCATCTACGAATTCCCCCACGACGACCAGCGCTATGACGCGGTCTACCGGCTGCCGGCCGAGCTGGCACAGCGCGGAGTGAAGATCGCCTTCGCCTCCTACGACTCGCACAACGCCCGCAACCTGCCTTATGCGGCCGGCTACGCCGTGGCCTGGGGCCTGCCCTACGATGAGGCTCTCAAGGCCCTCACCCTGAACCCGGCGGAGATCTGGGGCGTCTCCGACCAGTTGGGCTCGCTCGACGTGGGCAAGATGGCCAACGTGGTGGTCGCCAACGGCGATCCCCTGGATGTTCGCACCGACGTGAAGATGGTCTTCATCCAGGGCCGCGAGACTTCCATGCGCACCCGGCAGACCGACCTGCGCGACCAGTACATGGGCAAGTGAAGAATGAAGAATTGAGAATGCAGAATTAAAAGGAAGGAAGACATCATGAGGAGCGTTCGTCGCACGCACTTCGCAGTCTATGGATCCGTGATTCTCCTGGCGGTGCTGGCCTTGCCGCTGGGGGCGCAGAAGAAGAAGGCGGAAGCAGCGGCGCCGGCGGCCGCCGCCGCCCCGGAGACAGTGGACCTGCAGATGGTCACCCGCATCCGGGACGAGGAATTCCACCACTCCCAGGTGATGAAGACCCTGGAGCACCTGACCGACGAGATCGGGCAGCGGCTCACCGGCTCGCCCAACGTCCAGAAGGCCAACCAGTGGACGCGCGACCAGTTCGCCTCCTGGGGTCTGGAGAACGCCCACGTGGAGAAGTGGGGCGACTTCGGCCGCGGCTGGTCGGAGCAGTTCTGCTCGGTGATGATGATCGCGCCCGACACCGCCCAGCTCTATGCCATCCCCGAAGCCTGGACCCCGGGCACCCAGGGCGCGGTGCGCGCACCCGTGGTCGCGGTCAAGCTGCAGCGGGTGGCCGACTTCGAGAAGTATCGCGGCAAGCTGGCGGGCAAGATCGTGCTGCTGGGCGAGATGCCGGCGCTCAAGCTGCCCACCGAGCCCGACTTCAAGCGCTACGACGACCAGGACCTGGACAAGATCTACCAGTACCAGATCCCGGGCGAGCGTCCGCCCTTCCCGCGCGAGGAGATCATCGCGCGCGTGCGCTTCCAGGGTGAGCTCAACAAGTTCCTGGCCGAGGAGAAAGTGGTGGCGGCCATCGAGCCCAGCCGCGGCGACGGCGGCCTCATCTTCGTGCAGAGCGGCGCCTCCTACAAGACCGGTGAGCCGGTGGGCGTGCCCAAGCTGGAGATGGCGGTCGAGCACTTCGGGCGCATCGCGCGCCTGCTGGAGCGCGACGTCCCGGTGGAGCTGGAGGTCAACGTCCAGGCCAAGTTCGACGAGGACCAGGCCGGCTACGACACCTTGGCCGAGATCCCCGGCACCGACAAGAAGGACGAGATCGTGATGCTGGGCGCGCACCTGGACTCCTGGCATGGCGGCACCGGCGCCACCGACAACGGCGCGGGCTCGGCCGTGGTCATGGAGGCGGTGCGCATCCTCAAGGCGCTGGGGGTGAAGCCGCGGCGCACCATCCGGGTGGCGCTGTGGACGGGCGAAGAGGAGGGCCTGCTGGGCTCGCGCGGCTACGTCGCCAACCACTTCGGCTCCCGCCCCGCGCCCTCCGACCCCAAGGAGCGCGATCTGCCCTCCTTCCTGTGGCGCGAGCAGGGCTCACTCACCATCAAGCCGGAGCAGGCGCAGATCGCCGCCTACTTCAACATCGACAACGGCACCGGCAAGCTGCGCGGCATCTACACCCAGGAGAACGCCGCGGTCGTGCCTATCTTCGAGGAATGGCTCAAGCCCTTCCATGATCTGGGCGCCACCACGGTCACCAACCGCAACACCGGCGGCACCGACCACCTCTCCTTCGACGCGGTGGGCATCCCCGGCTTCCAGTTCATCCAGGACCCCATGGACTACTTCAGCCGCACCCACCACTCCAACATGGACGTCTACGAGCGGGCGCAGCGCGAGGACCTGATGCAGGCCTCGGCCATCCTGGCGTCCTTCGTCTACAACGCGGCCATGCGCGACCAGATGCTGCCGCGCAAGCCCCTGCCCCCGGACACCAAGATGGAGGCCCCGCCGGCGCCGGCGACCCCGGCCAAGCCGGGGAAGAAGAAGTAGGAGAACGCCCAAGGGCTCGCGGGCGGACCGCCAGGCCGCCCGCGTCCCAGGCCGATTGACCGTCTCGCGACGGGCGGGTAGGATAGGCGCCCGAGAGCGGAGACACGGGCGCCGCCCCGTCTTTACACGGCTTCGCACCCCCAAGTACACTGGGTCGTTTACCGCCACAAGGAGGAATTCCCTAGATGGCTACCGCCACGGAAGAAAAGGTGAAGCAGATCATCGTCGAGCAGTTGCAGGTGGACGAGGGCGAAGTCACCCCCAGCGCCTCCTTCGTCGACGACCTGGGCGCCGACTCGCTGGACACGGTGGAGCTGGTGATGGCCTTCGAGGAGGCCTTCGACATCGAGATCCCGGATGAAGATGCGGAGAAGATCCGCACCGTCAAGGACGCGGTGGAGTACATCGGCAAGCACGCCAAGGGCGCCAAGTGAGCGTCATGCGCCCGCTACCGGCGGCCCATCACAGTGAAGGACCTGAGCCTTGAATCGTCGCGTCGTGGTCACAGGTGTGGGTTTGATCTGCGCCGTCGGCCACACCAGCGAAGAAACCTGGCGCAACCTGCTGGCCGGCAGGAGCGGCATCGCCCGCATCACCGCCTTCGATCCCGCCGATTTCGCCTGCCAGATCGCGGCCGAAGTGAAGAACTTCGACCCCCTGAACTTCATCGAGAAAAAAGAAGTCAAGAAGATGGGCCGCTT
>DATIWW010000425.1:0-4718 GCA_035519175.1 Terriglobales bacterium | reverse complement strand
CCTCCGATGCCATCCTGGTAGGCGTGGGCACCATCCTGGCCGACGATCCCCTGCTCACCGACCGCACCGGGCAGCCGCGCCGCCGGCCGCTGCTGCGCGTGATCCTGGACTCGCGGCTGCGCCTGCCGCTGGAGTCGCGCCTGGTCAAAACCTGCCGCCAGGACGTGCTGGTCTTCTGCTCCTTCGCCGAGGAGAAGAAGAAGCGCGCGCTGGAGGAGCGCGGGGTGCGGGTGGAGCAGGTGGAGCTGGGCTCGCGCGACGGCCGCCCCGACGTGCGCAAGATGGCCGCGCGCCTGGGCGAGATGGAGATCCTGAGCCTGCTCATCGAGGGCGGGGCGCTGGTGAACTGGGCGGCGCTGGCCTCCGGCATCGTGGACAAGGTCTTCTTCTACTACGCGCCCCGCATCCTGGCGGGGACAGGCGCGGTGCCCTTCGCCACCGGCGCCGGCTTCCAGCGCGTGAGCGAGGCCGCGCATCTGCGCTCGTTCACCTTGCACCGATTCGGAGAGGACTTTGCGGTGGAAGGGTACTTGCGAGACCCGTATGAACCGATGCGGGAGATCGGGTGATCGGGTGATCGGGCGAACAGAACCCGGATTCCTCTCCCGCCGCGCGGGATCGGAATGACAATCGCGTAGGATGAAGGCATGTTCACTGGGATCATCGAAGAAGTCGGCAAGGTGCTGAAGCTGGAGGAGCGGCACGGCACGCGGCGGCTCACCGTCGGCTCGCGCAAGCTGGGGAAGGAATTGAAGAAGGGCGCCAGCATCGCGGTCAGCGGCGTCTGCCTGACCGCGATCGAGATCCAGCGCGACCGCGTGCGCTTCGACCTGGCCGCCGAAACCGTGGCCCGCACCTCCTTCGCGCGCCTGCGCCCGGGCGCGCTGGTCAACCTGGAATTGCCGGTAAAGTACGGCGAGCGCATGGGCGGGCACGTGGTCCAGGGCCACGTGGACGGCGTGGGCAAGTTCCTGGGCCTGGAACGCATTCCCGGCGCCGACGATTACTGGCTGAAGGTCCAGGTCCCCAAGGACCTGGCCAAGTACGTGGCTTTCAAGGGCTCGATCTCCATCGAGGGCATCAGCCTGACCGTGGCCAGGATCCAGGGGACGGCGCTGACGGTGGCCATCATTCCGCACACCTGGAAGATGACCAACCTGCGCTCGCTGAAGCCGGGCGACCCGGTGAACCTGGAGGCCGACGTCCTGGCCAAGTACGCGGAGAAGATGCTGAAAGGCGAAGAAGCGCCGGGCGGGGTGACGCTGGAGCGGCTGATCTCTGAGGGGTTCTAGTTTCTATTGACTTCTTCCGGCCTATGGCGTAGCTTCGCCTTATATTCGCCTAGGCGAAGTGGCGTCTGGCGAGCGGCCGGGCGCATAAGTTCTTTGTTTGACGTATTTTACCTCTAAGTCCTTTAGACCTACGGACTGTCACGGATCTCGCCTCGTAACCCCATGATTCTACTGGCGGCAGGGGAGGGGGGGAGGGGTATCCCTGGGACCTCCGAGGGGAGCCCCGGGACGGGCCTCCGAGCTAGCCGGCCTAGGGCCTGGCGGCGTAGCCCTCGTCGCCGGGGTGGAGCTTGCCGGGAACGATCAGGGCGTCGAGGTTGAGGAACTCCTGCAGGATGGGGTGCTGGCTGCGCTCCATCTCCTCCACCGGGCCGAAGAAGATGCACTTGCCCTGGTGCAGGAAGATGACGCGGTCGGCCAGCTTCTGGGCCAGCCGCATGTCGTGGGTGACCACGATGGAGGTCAGGCGGAGCTGGTACTTGAGCTTCTTGATGAGGTCGCCGAGGAGCTGGGCCATGAGCGGGTCCACCATGGTGGTGGGCTCGTCGTAGAGGATGCAGTCGGGCTGGGCGGAAAGCGCGCGCGCGATGGCCACCGAGCGCTTCATCCCGGTGGAGAGGTCGGAGGGCAGCAGCTCGCGGTACTGCTTGACGCCCACCATCTCCAGCAGCCCGTCCACCACCTGGTAGATCTGCTCTTCATCCAGGTCGCGGCGCTCGCGCAGGGGGAAGGCAACGTTCTCGCCCACGGTGAGCGAGTCAAAGAGGGCGCCGTTCTGGAAGACCATGGTGACCTTCTTGCGGATGCGCTGCAGGTCGGGCTCGGCGTAGTCGGTGACGTCCTCGTAGGCCACCCAGATACGGCCGGCGTCGGGCTTGAGGAAGCCCATGATGTGGTGCAGGGAGACCGACTTGCCCACGCCGCTGCGCCCCAGGATGCAGACCGTCTCGCCCGGGAGCACGTCGAAGCTGACGTGGTCGAGCACGCGGTTCTCGCCGAAGGCCTTGGAGACCTCCTTGAACTCGATGAAGGGCTTGGGGGACTCGCCCGGCGTCTGGCTCGGGTTACGGCTCAGGTCATTCATGGCTTCTGCTTCCCGCGCCGGCGGGCGGCGCGCTCCAGGTCTTCCCGTGTGTTGAGATTGTCGAACATCTCGGGGAGAAATTCAAACCGCGCCAGCTCTTCCTCTTCCAGCACGCGCAGGGGGAGGGCGGAGAACAGGGGGTCGATCTTGTTGCGTCCCTGCCGCAGGGCGGCCTCGGCGGTTTCCCGGAAGGCGGGGCGGTAAACGGCGCAGAGCGGCTGGAAGCCTCCGGCCACCCGTGGAACGGTGACCACGGCGGAGGATGCGCGCGCCTGCTCCACCAGGAAGCGCAGCAGGGCGGAGGTGAGCAGCGGGGTGTCCACGGCCAGAACCAGGTTCAGCGCGCCTGGCGAGGCCGACAGTGCGGCGTGGATACCGCCCAACGGGCCTCGTTCGGGGTAGAGGTCCTCGATCACCGGGCCGAAGGCGGCAAAGCGGTTGCGCTCGCCCACGATGGAGACCTCCGCGGTCAGCGAGCGAGCCAGGAAGAGCGCGCGGGAGAGCAGGGTCTCGCCCCGGAACTCCAGGAAGGCCTTGTCGGCGCCCATGCGCGTGCTGCGGCCCCCGGCCAGGATGAAAGCGGAGAGACCGGTGGCAGGCTGGGTCACGGGGACAGTGTAAAGCATTCCGCATTCAGCACTCGGCACTCAGCCAAACCAGGGCCATCGGGGGAAGCGCAGAGGGCTGAATGCTGACGGCTGAGTGCTGGATGCTTCTGCATGCTACAATCGCGGCGCTTCCCCGCTCCCAGCCAGAAACCACGCCTGAGGCGCGCGCCGGCGCCGCGGACGGGGACCTCAAAGACGGCCCATGAACATCCGCCGCAGGCTACTGTACGCCGTCGTTCTCCTGCTCCTGCTCATCGGGGTGGCGGTGGACGGGTACCGCGCGCTGGGCCCGCCGGGCACCAGCCTGCTCGACGCCCTGTACATGGTGGTGATCACGCTGGCGGGGGTGGGCTACGGGGAGATCGTCTCCACCGCCGGGCGCCCGGCGCTGCGCGTCTTCAACATGTTCGTGATCATGGTCGGGGTCATGATCACGCTGTACGTTTTCTCCGCGGTGACGGCCTTCCTAGTGGAAGGCGAACTGAGCAACATCTTCTGGAGGCGCAAATTGCAGAAGCGCATCAGCGAACTGCGGCAGCACTTCATCGTCTGCGGCCTGGGCGGCACCGGGCGCTACGCCGTCGAAGAACTGCACAAGACGGGCACCCCTTACGTGGTCATCGAGACCAGCGAAGAACCGGTGGAGAAGTTCCGCGGGCACCACGAGAACCTCAAGGACATGCTCTACCTGGTAGGCGACGCCACCGACGAGGAGACCTTGGACCGGGCGGGGCTGGCGCACGCCAAGGGCGTGATCGCGGCGGTGGCCTCGGAGAAAGACAACCTGGTGATCACGGTGATGGTGCGGCAGAAGAACCCGCGGGTGCGCATCGTGGCCCGCTACTCGGACGCGAAGTACGCGGACCGCATGCTCAAGGCGGGGGCCAACGCCGCCGTCTCTCCCGACCAGATCGGGGGCCTGCGCATGGCCAGCGAGGCCCTGCGCCCCCACGTGACCAGCTTCCTGGATCTGATGCTGCGGGAGCAGTCGCGCACCCTGCGCATCGAGGAGATCGACGTGGGCGGGCACTCGCCCTGGGTGGGCCGCACCCTGGAACAGGTCGACCTGCGGAACCGCTTCAACCTGCTGGTGCTGGCGGTCAAGGTCGCGCAGGAGGGCCGGGAGATGCAGTTCCTGCCCAACCCGCCCGATTCCCTCACCCTGCTGGCGGGCGCGGCCATCATCGTGATGGGTGACATGACGGAACTGCGGCGGGCACGGCATGAGGCGCAGCACGACCAGCCCGCGCTCTCGGGTTCCGAGGCCTGACCTGGGCGGCGGGTCAGTGGATGTCCATGCCGATGATGCGGCCGGCGGCGTCCAGTTCCAGATTGGCCACCGCGGCCAGCACCGCGTCCCCGGTGAGCCCGGGGATGGCCACGAAGACCCGGGGATCCACGTAGTGGGCCTGCGGGGCCTCGCGCTTGATGAAGGTGAGGGCGACCTCGTTGCGGTACTTCTTAGGCACCTCGAAGCTCAGGTCGGCGAGGTCGCCGGTCTCGGAGACTGAGACGGCCACCTCGATGGGAACGCGGTGGTGGACTTCGGCCTCCTCGCGGTTGGTGCTCCCCTTGAAGGCCACGTAGTACTGGTAGCGGCCGTCCTGGGGATCGAAATTGCTGCGTTCGACCTGGATAGGCATGGAGTTCAGGGTCCCGGCGAAGTTCTACCATAGCCCCCGGGAAAACGAAACCCCGGGCACCTGGCCGCGGAGTGGCGGGCGGCCACTGTCC
>DATIWW010000424.1:0-8179 GCA_035519175.1 Terriglobales bacterium | reverse complement strand
GCGCCTCAAACCGCTAGCTGCTTGGCCTCCTCTGTTCCCACCCGTGTAAAATCAAAGCACCGCTAGAGCAGCGAATCTGCATGCCGGACGACAACAAGCCGAAGATGAGCGCGGCGCCTCCCAAGGAGGCGCCGGCCGCGCCCCGCCCGGCGGAAGAGCGCGAGGAGCGCTACCAGCCCCAGGTCATCGAGCAGAAGTGGCAGGCGCGCTGGGACCGCGATCCCGAACTCTACCGGGCCGAGGGCCCGGACTCCAAGCGCAAGAAGTACTACGTGCTGGAGATGCTGCCCTATCCCTCAGGGGCGCTGCACATGGGGCACGTGCGCAACTACGCCATCGGCGACGCGCTGGCCCGCCACATGTGGATGCGAGGGCACAACGTGCTGCATCCCATGGGCTGGGACTCGTTCGGCCTGCCGGCGGAGAACGCCGCCATCAAGAACAACACCCCGCCGCGGGAGTGGACGCTCCACAACATCGCCAACATGAAGCGGCAGATGAAGCGGCTGGGCTTCGCCTACGACTGGGCCACCGAGACCACCACCTGCCTGCCCGAGTATTACCGCTGGAACCAGTGGTTCTTCCTGAAGTTCTACGAGCGCGGGCTGGTGTACCGCAAGAAGAGCCGGGTGAACTGGTGTCCGGAGTGCGCCACCGTGCTGGCTAACGAGCAGGTGGTCGCGGGCTGCTGCTGGCGCCACGAGGAGACGCGGGTGGAGCAGCGCGAATTGGAGCAATGGTTCCTGCGCATCACCGACTATGCCGAGGAGCTGCTCGAAGGCCTGGAGAAGCTGGAGAACTGGCCGGACAAAGTCCGGGTGATGCAGCGCAACTGGATCGGACGCAGCCAGGGCGCCAGCGTGGACTTCAAGCTGGAGGGCGAGGCTGGACCCGCGGGCGCCACCATCACCGTCTTCACCACCCGCATCGACACCATCTTCGGCGCCAGCTCCCTCCAGCTTGCTCCCGAGCATCCCCTGGTGGCCGACCTGGTGCGCGACGACCATCACCTGCGCGCCAAGGTCGAAGAGTTGCAGAGCGAGCAACGGAAGGCGCGCGAGGCCGGGGACGTGGCTGCGGTGGAGAAGCACGGCGTCTTCACCGGGCGCTATGCCGTCAACCCGTTCAACCAGGCCAAACTGCCGGTGTGGGTGGCGAATTACGTCCTCATGGACTACGGCACGGGCGCCATCATGAGCGTGCCCGCGCACGACGAGCGCGACTTCGAGTTTGCCAAGAAGTACAAGCTGCCCACGCCGGTGGTGATCATGCCCTGGAAGGTGGGGGAGAAGCCCGAGCCCGGCCACGAAGATCACCACCACCTGCTGCCCTTCACCTTCGAAGACAGCCTGCTGATGAACTCCGGCGCCTACGACGGGCTCTCCTGCCGGGACGCGCAGCAGATCATGGCGGAAGACGCAGAAGAAGAAGGCTTTGGCAAGGCAACCATCATCTATCGCTTGAAGGATTGGGGGGTCTCGCGGCAGCGCTACTGGGGGACGCCCATTCCGATGATCTACTGCGGCGGTTGCGGCATGGTGCCGGTCCCGGAGAAAGACCTGCCGGTGCTGCTGCCGGAGAAGGTGGACATCACGCTCTCCGGGGGGTCGCCGCTTTCGCGCGTGCCCGAGTTCGTCGACGTGAAGTGCCCCAAGTGCGGAGGCGCGGCCCGCCGCGAGACCGACACCATGGACACCTTCGTGGACTCGTCCTGGTACTACTTCCGCTACTGCTCCCCCACCTACGACAAGGGCCCGTTCGACGTCGAGCAGGTCCGCAAGTGGATGCCGGTCGACCAGTACATCGGCGGGGTGGAGCACGCCATCCTGCACCTCATCTACTCGCGCTTCTGGACCAAGGTCATGCGCGACATGGGGCTGGTCGAGAACTCGGAGCCTGCCCAGCGCCTGTTCACCCAAGGGATGGTGATCAAGGGCGGGGCCAAGATGTCGAAGAGCGCGGGCAACGTGGTCGCTCCCGACGACATGGTGGAGAAGTACGGGGCCGACGCGACGCGCCTCTACACGCTGTTCGCCGGGCCGCCCGACCGCGAGCTGGACTGGCAGGACGCCGGAGTGGAGGGCATCGCGCGCTTCCTCAGCCGGGCCTTCCGCTGGGTGGCGCGGCACGCCCAGCCCGGGCATCCGCAGTGGCGGGCGGCGGTGCCGGCCGAGCTTCCGGCGGAGGCGCGGGCGGTGCAGCGCAAGCTGCACCAGACCATCAAGCGGGTGAGCGACGACTTCGAGAGCCGCTGGCACTTCAACACCTCGATCGCCGCCATCATGGAGCTGGTCAACGCACTCTACGCGGTGGATGACCAGGCGGGCCAGGACGGCTTCCCGGTGGCGCTGGTGGGCGAGGTGCAGCGCACCCTGGCGCTGCTGCTGGCACCCTTCGCGCCCTACCTGGCGCACGAGATGTGGGAGCGCATCGGAGAGAAGCAGAGCCTGCTGCGGCAACCCTGGCCCAGCTACGATCCCGAGCTGGCCAAGGAAGAAGAGATCGAGATCGTCATCCAGGTGAACGGCAAGCTGCGCAGCCGGCTGCTGGTGGCGGCCGGCGCCCCGGAGGAAGAGGTGCGGGAGCGCGCGCTGGCCGACGAAAAGGTGCGGGCGTCGCTCGACGGCAAGCAGGTGGTGAAGGCCATCGTGGTGCCGGGCAAGCTGGTCAACATCGTGGTGAAGTAAGACTTTCGCCGCGGATGCACGCGGATGAACGCGGATTCCTCTCAGGGGTGTCATCCTTCGCGAGGCGAAGCCGAGCGGAGGATCTGACGATATCGCCGGCACAACCGGTCCGGTGACGCCCACCGCATCGCCAGATCCTCCGGCCTCCCTTCGGTCGGCGGAAGGATGACAGCCGGAAACCCTATTTCTTCAGGTCGGCAGTCCAGTTCGTGACCAGAGTGAGGGCGGAGGAAGCGCCCGATTCTATGGGGACAGCCAGCAGGAGGCGCTTGCCGTCGGGCGAGAAGTAGCCGGTGGTCTGAAAGCCATTGTTGGGATCGGGGAGCACGGGCTGGGGCTTGCCGCCGAACATGACGTGGGGCTCGCCGACCTCCAACTCTTGCCCCTTGCTGGTCACGTCCACGAGCACCAGCTTGCGGTCCAAGGTGACGTAGGTCATCTGGTGGGAGTTGAGCCAGCCGCCCACATTGGCGCCGCCGGTGGAGATCTGCCGCTTGGCGCCCGGCGCGGGGAACGGCACCACGTACATCTCCATCCGTCCAGACTCATCGGAAAAATAGGAGAACCACTTCCCGTCGGGCGAAAAGGTGCCGCTCAAATCGTTGGCCGGGCTGGCCAGGAAGGGATAGGCCTTGTGGTCGCCCTCCATGGACATCATCCAGATGTCCCATCCGCTGGTGGTCTGGGTCATGAAGGCGAGGAGCTTGCCGTCGGGCGACCAGGCGGTGGGCACGCGATAGGTGCGATCGTTGGTCAGGCGCCGCGCTTCGGCGCTACCGCTGGTGTCCTTCAGGTAGAGCTGGCCGGCGTCGTCGAGGTAGACCACCTGGCGGCCGTCCGGAGACCAGACCGGCTGCCCGAAGCTGCCGGTGCCGAAGGTGAAGCGCGAGGCGGTGCCCCGGGCCAGGTCATACATCCAGAGGTTGACATTGCCGGCGCCGTCGGCAACCTCGACCAGGGCCCGCTTTCCCCCCGGCGTTAGGTAGACGTTCTGCAGGCGCGCGGGCTCGCCCACGGTCCCCACTTTTTTCCCGTCCAGGTCGAACCAGGTCAGTTGGCTGCGCGCCACCGCCCCACCGCTCTCGTAGAGCAGCGGGCCGGTACTGGAGACGGCATAGGCGCCGGTCCAGCGGAGGGCGTTGAAGGCCACATGCTCGGCGATGGGGGTGGGGTCTCCGGTGGTCCGCAGCTTGCCGGCATCGAAGGGCTGGGCCATGAGGTTGTGCTCGCGCACGAAGATCAGGTAGCCAGGGGGAACATAAAAGCCTTCGCTGCTTTGGTGGGCGACGAGCGCGCTGGTACGGGTGTCGAGGTCGAAGCTCATGATGGCGCTGTCCTTGCCCGTGGTGGCGCGGCCCGAAAAGTAGAGCAGGTGGCGGCCGTCGGGGAGGAAGTGAGGCAAGCGGTGCGACATGTCCTGCTGCGGGGTGGTGGTGAGCGGCGCCGGGTCGCCTCCCGAAGCGGGGACGAGGAAGAGCCCGCCAAAGGGGTTAGGGGCAAAGACGATCACGCCGCGCTGGCTCCAGGTGGCGCCGCGGCCGTCAGGAGCGTCGCAGATGGTCTGGACGGTGCCGTTGGAGGCGTCGATCTTCTTCAGCTTGTGCTCGGCGAAGAAGCCGATGGAGCGGCCATCCGGCGACCAGAAGGGATAGGTGGCGTCCTCGGTGCCGGCCAGGGGCTGCGCGGTCAGGCTGTCCATGGAGCGCAACCAGAGTTGCTGCTTGCCGTCGCTCTGGGCGGCAAAAACCAGCTTGTGTCCGTCGGGGGAGAAGGCGAGGGAGGAGTTCTGGTTGTCCAAGCGAGTGCCAGGAAGAAGATCGAGGCTGGCGCGCAGCACGGCGGCGGGCCGGGGAGCGCGCAGGACAAACCCTACGGCCAGCAGGACCGCAGCCACGACCGCCACCGCGGCCACCCCCCAGGCGGCGCGCTGCGAGAGCCGCCGCCGCGCGGCTACGGGCGGGGCGATGCCCACCGCCGAAGAGCCGCCTTCGGCGATCCACTTCAACTGCAGCTTGACGTCGTGCGCCGTCTGGAAGCGCTCCTCCGGGTCCTTGGCCAGGCAGGTCTCGACCACGTGCTCCAGCGCCGGCGGGGTCAGGGGCTGGGTCTTGGAGATCGGCTCCGGCTCTTTTTCGAGAATGGCCGAAGCCACGGAGATCGCGCTCTTGCCCTCGAAGGCGCGCTTGCCCGTCGCCATCTCGTAGAGCACCGCCCCCAGCGCGAAGATGTCCGAGCGCGCATCCGCCTCCTTGCCCTCCACCTGCTCCGGCGACATGTACTGGAAGGTGCCGACGATGTGGCCCTGCTGGGTGATGGGGCTGACCGGGCTGGTCTGGGTGATGGCTCCGGTCATGCCCGAAGCCGCTGCCATTGCGCCCTGGGGCTTGGCCAGGCCGAAGTCCAGGAGCTTGGCGCCAGACTTCGTGAGCATGATGTTCCCCGGCTTCAGGTCGCGGTGCACGATGCCCTGGCGGTGCGCCTTCTCCAGGGCCTCGGCGATCTCCGTGCCCGTCTTCAGCACCTGCTCGACCGGCAGCGGGCCGCGCATGAGCCGCGCCGCCAGCGACTCCCCTTCCAGGTATTCCATCACCAGAAAGTCGGTGCCGTCCTGGTGGCCGACGTCGTGGAGGGTGCAGATGTTGGGATGGTTCAGCGAGGAGATGGCTTTCGCCTCGCGCTCGAAACGCTGCCTCAGGTCGGCGTTTTTCGAGAACTGCTCGGGCAGGACCTTGATGGCGACGGTGCGCTCCAGGCGGGTGTCGCGCGCGCGGTAGACTTCTCCCATACCGCCCGCGCCGGCCGCGGAGAGGATTTCGTAGGGCCCTAGCTTGGTCCCGGGTGAGAGTGCCATGACGTCAGGCGATTATAGCTTGGGTCGAGCTTTACGCCGACCTCTCTTCCGGCGGCTTGAGATGGCGGAAGGCGCGGTAGAGCAGCCCGTCGTAGAGGATCTTCATGCTGCCGCCCAGGACCAGGGGCGCGGCCAGGGCCAGGTACTGCATGACCACGCCGGCGAAGGAGGAGCCCACCGCCCAGGCCAGGTTGCGGGTCAGGTTGGTGATACCGCTGGCGTAGGTGCGCTCCTGGGGCTCGACCACCGCCATCACGTAGGACTGGCGCGTGGGCACGTCCATCTCCACCAGCGCCTCGCGCGCCAGGAAGAGCCCCATGGCCCAGCCGGCCGTGGGCGCGAAGGGCACCGCGATCAGGAAGAGGCTCGAGGGAATGTGGGTGAAGACCATGGTCTTGAGCAGGCCGATGCGGCGGGCCAGCCGCGCCGCAACCAGGTAGCTGAGCGCGTTCAGGATGTGCACGATGAAGAAGAGCACGCCCAGTTCCGCCTCCGAGAGCCCGAAGCGGCGGAAGAACCAGTAGGAGACCAGGGCGTCGATGAGGAAGCCGCCGCCCAGGGCATCGAGCGCGAACAGGCGCGCCAGCCGGCCTACCACCCTCTTCGTCTCCGGTGTGACGGTCTGTGCAGCCGGAGCGGCCGCAGGTGCGGCAGTGACCTCGGCCTCGCGCGAGAGCAGCAAGTAGAGCGGCGCGCACAGCGCATGGAGCGCCAGGTAAGCGAGGAAGGTGATGCGGTAGGCGGAGGCCAGGTCCATCCCCAGGCGATGGGCGAGCAGGATCGGCAGGCCTCCGGCGAGCGCGCCCAGGGCGTGGCCGGTATCGAGCAGCAGGCTGTACCAGGCCAGCGCGGAGGTGCGGCGCTCATTGGGAACGGTGCTGGAGACGGTCGCCTGCTCCAGGGCGTAGGCAGGTCCGCGGTCGCTGCCCGTCCCGTTCACCATCCCCAGGAAGGCGATGGCGAAGATCTCGGGCACCGTCTTGAGGAAGGCAAGACCCAGGCCTCCCACGGCGGAGAGCAGCGCCAGCACGATGAGAGTGCGGCGGCGGCCCAGGCGGTCGGCGCGGTAGGTGACCAGCAGGGTGGCGAGGATGCCGCCCGCCAGGCCGTAGGCCACGGTGACGCCCACCTTGGTGGCAGAGAAGCCGATGCGCGCCAGGTACACGCCCAGCAGCACGCTCAGTAGCCCCACGCCCAGCGAGCGCAGGAAGGTCGCGAGATAGATGAGGACCAGGTTGCGGCGCACGTGTGTTCTGGAATCTCATCAGAGGAACGGGCGGGAGGCAAGCGAAGTCTTGCGGCGGGCGGAAGACCTGCGTTTTCCCGGTTCGCTTTCCGCCGGATTCTCGGTATCCTAACCCCGGCATGGCCACTTCTTCTCCCAGCCGCGTTGGTTTCCGGACCGTGTGGCGCCAGCCCGCCCTGGTGCTGGCCGAGGTCGCCTGGCGCTGGAGCTGGGGACTGGCTTCGACGGCGGTGCTGGCGGTCTGCGCCCGCGCCTACCTGCAGAGCATCACCGTCACCAACGCCGACCTGGTGGAGCTGAGGAGCAACGTGCCGGTGTTGGTGGCCGACGCCATCAACCGCATGCTGGAAGGGTCGGCCGCGATCCTGGCGCGCCTGGCCGCCGTGGCCGTGCCCGCCATCGCGCTGATGTGGGTCGTCACCGCCTCGCTGGGCAGCGCCGCCGTGCTCAAGGCCCTGCTGCCGCAGGCCGCCAAACCGCCGATGCGGACGCTGCTGGGAGTGCATTTCCTGCGCGCGGCCGCGGCGCTGGCCGCCATCCTGGGGTACATGGGCGCGGCCGTGCTGGCCGCTCACATAACCGCGCCGGGTGAGAACCCTACTCCCCAGGAGGCGGCCACGCACCTCCTGGCCTTCGGCTTGGTCTTCCTGGGTCTCGTAGCGTTGGTGGCCTTGGCCTGGGGCTCGGTGAACTGGTACCTCTCGCTGTCGCCGGCGCTGGTGGTGCGCGACCGCCGGGACGCCTTCGGCGCGCTGGCCGAGGCCTGGGCGCTGGTGCGCCGTCACCGCCGCGAATTCTGGGGAGTCGGCCTGCTGAACAGCTTCCTGAGGCTGTTCTTCATGGGCGTGCTCACCGTGGTCTCCATCCCGCCCCTGTACCTGACCGGCGAGGTCCCAGGGTGGGTGGTGGTGGCCATCATCGTGTTGCTCACGCTGGTGTACTTCGTGATCGCCGATTTCTGCTATGTGGCGCGGATGGCGGCGTACATCGAGATCGCGGAGCGGGACGGCCTTCAGCGGTCAGCCGTCAGCCCTCAAGCGGAGTCCGCCCCGGCCGCGGCGGAGTCCGCCCATCCCGGCGGCTCGTCCTGAGGGCTGCGAGCTTCTTGCGTTGGGCGGGAGATTTTGAGACAGTAATACGTGGAACACCAATCCATCGTCGTCCTCGATTTTGGCGCGCAGTATTCCCAGCTCATCGCGCGCCGCATCCGCGAACAAAAGGTCTTCTCGGTGGTGCTGCCCTGCACCTCGTCCCTGGACGAGATCCGCAGCTACGCGCCTGCGGGCATCGTGCTCTCGGGCGGGCCCTCCTCGGTCTATGACCAGGACGCGCCCACCACCGACCAGGGAGTCTTCGCGCTGGGCGTCCCGGTGCTTGGCATCTGCTACGGACAGC